>NZ_JBNGCO010000044.1:0-35167 GCF_049974805.1 Baaleninema sp. | reverse complement strand
AGGACTTGAGCTGGGGAAACACAAAGGACTTGAATTGACCGAACTTTTTAAAGCGCGGGAACCCGTATCCCCGTTTCTGAAAAGCCTTCCAGGTATCGTGCAGTCTACGAATCGTAGTTTGCAACACCTGGGAATGGACCTTACCCAAATGTGGGAATTGCTTCTTAGCTTTGGGCAGGTTGTTTTGCTGACGGTGATAAGACGGAAACGGCTCATCGGCGGGAATGATGTATTCCTTCTCCAACGAGCATCGGTCTACCGGACACTTACGCGAAGCAATCCAGTCTTTGAGTTCGCGCAAAGCGTAGTTATACACGCCTCTGCACGTCTCAAGCCACTCCAGCAGTTGAGCCTGCTGCGCGGCATCTGGATAGATCCGGTAGGTGTAGTTCATTGTCAGCATAGTTGTAGTCTACCACAAGCTATACAAACTGGTAAATGCTTGTCTCATCCCCATCGAGGGGAATCGACTTCTCAAGGGGTGTCCATGTATCCCGACGCTCACCTTTCAGGTAGAGCGCGGGACTTATAGCCCCCCGAGCCCCTATCAGTTAAACTCGCTTATTTTATCAAGTTTTGCGCGTCCCTTTAACGGTTGGGATCGCGCTGAGGGGCGATCGCGTCCCCGTTTCCCGTTTCCGAGGGCGATGCCGACTCCGATGCCGACTCTGAGGGAGAAATCAGTTTTTCGGGGGGAATTGTCGGCGCCGGCGTCGTCTCTGGAAACGGTTCGGGTTTAACGGGTTCGTCGAAATCCGGTTCGGATAAATCGTAATGACGCTCGAAATATTCCGGCGTTCCGTATTGGCGAGCGGGATCGGGGGTTTTTACGGGAACTTCGTCCCAGGTTTGCTGTGGTGTCCCTGGATTCAACCAACCGCCCCCGTCTGGGGATTGCGGTTGTGAATTGCGATTTCCGGTGGCGTTCCCTTCTGCATTTCTCTCGTCGGGTTTGGCTTCTAAGCTGATTTCCCGCGTTTGCAAGTTGGGCAATTCGGGAAAGTCTTCCACAGGAAACTCGGGGGCGATTTGCGACATAAAATCGTGCCAGACGGCGGCGGCGGTGCCGCTACTGCCAAAGGTGGGGGCGTTGTCGTCGTTCCCCAGCCACACCCCCACCGCTAACTGAGGGATATAGCCGATAAACCACAAATCTCGCGCCTCGTCGGAGGTTCCGGTTTTTCCCGCTACGGGGCGATCGCTCAATTTGGCCGGTCTTCCGGTTCCCCCACTCACCACTTGCTGTAACATCCAAGTAACGATGGCCGCACTGTCGGGATCGACGGCTTGGTTGGGTTGGGCTTGGGTTTCGGCGTCGTACAACACTTCGTCTTCGGTATTGACAATGCGGCGAATTCCCGTCGCCGGATAGTGTTTGCCCTTGTTGGCAAGGGTTCCGTAGGCGTTGGTCATTTCCAGCAACGTCACCTCAAACGCCCCTAACGCCAAGGGATAGACTTCTCCTAATTCTGATTCGATGCCCATCGCTTTGGCCACTTTCAGCGTCGGTTCGAATCCCACGTCTGCCAAGACTTTGACAGCAATCACGTTGACTGACTGCGCCAAGGCGTCGTGTAAAGGCATCGCCCCGGAATAGCCGCCGCCGAAGTTTCTCGGTTGGTAGCCCTCGATGAGGAACGGCGTATCTTCGTAAATATCGTAAGGGGAAAATCCTGCCGCGATCGCTGCGCTGTAAATAATGCCTTTAAAGGTCGAACCCGGTTGTCGCAAGGCTTGGGAGGCGCGGTTAAACTGGCTGACTTGAAAATCCGTTCCGCCGATTAAGGCTTTAATTTCGCCGTTGCGAGAATCGATCGCCGCTAACGCCGCTTCGCTAAACCCCTCCATCGCCCCTTTCGTCGCCACCGCATCTCGAACCACGGTTTGGGCGAGTTCCTGCCATTGGGGATCGAGGGTGGTTTCGACGATTAACCCCCCTTTTTCGATTTGTTCGTCGCTCAGGTATTTGGGGAGTTCCTGCCGCACGAAGGTCGTAAAATAGGGCATCCGCATCTGCAACCGCTTCGGCAGACGGGAATCGAGAACCAGAGGTTCTCGCATGGCTGCCCGCGCCTCGGCTGCGCTGATGTATCCGGCTTCTGCCATGTCTGCTAATACTTCGTCCCGTCGCTGTTTCGCCAGTTGAGGGGAGTTGAGGGGCGAAAAGTCGCTGGGGGCGGCGGGAAGTCCGGCAATTAGGGCAATTTCGGAAAGGGTCAGTTCCTTGACGGATTTGGCGAAATACACCCAAGCGGCATCGGCGACGCCGTAAGCCCCCGCCCCGAGATAGACGAGGTTGAGGTATTTTTCAAGAATTTCGGCTTTGGTAAAGCGTTCTTCGATGCGCTGCGCCAGTCGCGCTTCTCGGAGTTTGCGATCGAGCGTAATATCTTGGGTGAGAAAGACCATCCGCGCCAGTTGTTGGGTGATGGTACTGCCCCCTTCGACCCAGTTTCGCGCCCGTAAGTTGGCTCGGGCGGCGCGGGCGATCGCTTTATAATCGATGCCGTCGTGTTCGTAAAATCGTCGGTCTTCGGCGGCCAGAATCGCTTGAATTAACCGTTTTGGCGCGTCTTCGAGTTGCAGTTCGTCGTGGGTGACGGGGCCGGTTTGCTGCAAAATCGACCCGTCGGCGGCGAGAATCGTCATCGTCCCGCGACGGGCGAAGGTGGCGACAGTGTTGGGATCGAGTCCTTGGAGACTGCGATCGATCGCCTCGAGTTTTCGCAGTCCCCAATATACCGTTCCCCCCGCCACCCCCACGAGACTCAGTGCGATCGCGCCAAATATCCACCATCTGATTTGGGAACGAGACGAGGGCGGGGGCGGAGAGGAGAAGGTTTTATCGAACATTGGCTTACGTCAGATGGCAGCCTGTCCGATGGCGAGTCCCGTCACCAACATTCCCAACACGAGGAAGGGTTGGGCGCTGGCTTGGTATTTGACATCGTTTTCGAGGGGATTCCGCATGAAATACATATCTTGGAATGTAATTTGAGGAATCACCAGCAACATTAACAGGACGGCGTAGAGGTTTTGGTGAATGCTGACGAGATACGCCGCGATTCCGGTTTGGAAAATGTCGATCGACAGGACGCAAATCCAGGCGGCGGGCATGATTCCGAACATCACAGGCAGGGATTTCAGCCCCAGTTGGCGATCGCCTTCGACGCTTTTAAAGTCGTTGACGATGGCGATGCCCAATCCCGCTAAGCTGTAGAACATGGTCAACACGACGATAGTGATGTTGAGTTCCCCAAACAGGGCGTGACCCGCACACCAGGGTAAGGTGATGTAGCTGGCACCGAGGGCGTAGTTCCCCAACCAACCGTTTTGTTTGAGTTTCAGCGGCGGCGCGGAGTAGATATAGGCTAAAAACGCCCCGACGACGGCGACGGTGGTAATGGTGGGAAACTCGTTTTGCGCCCAAACATCGAGGCCGTAAGCCAGGGCGAATCCGGCGATGAGTAACACCAGGATTTGCGTCACCACCTGGGGAACGGAAATCGCACCGGAGGGAATGGGGCGATAGGGTTCGTTGATGGCGTCGATTTCGCGATCGTAGAAGTCGTTGAGGGTTTGGGTGTAGCCCGTCATCAACGGCCCGGACAGCAGCATACAAGCCGCCGCCATGAGAACGTTTTCAAGGGTCCAAGTGTACGATCCCGAGGAGGCCGCACCGCAGACAACCCCCCAAATGAGGGGAATCCAGGTGATGGGCTTCATCAGTTGCAGGCGAATTTTCCAGATGTTCTGTTCTCCGGCTTCTGCGCCTTTCATCCCCAAAAGCTGACGGGCTTTTGCGCCTCGTGCTTCCGGTTGGGGCGCGTTCTCGGGCGCGTTTTCGGTCGGTGACTGTGGCGTGGGTGGGTTAGACATACGAACTGTTTGCGATCGTGAACTTTGCGTGTGGTTTGAGAGTTTCAATCCATTATGCAGGCGATCGACCCTCGAGTTTAAACAAAT
The DNA here is from genome assembly GCF_049974805.1 of Baaleninema sp. Classification (NCBI taxonomy): domain Bacteria; kingdom Bacillati; phylum Cyanobacteriota; class Cyanophyceae; order Oscillatoriales; family Oscillatoriaceae; genus Baaleninema; species Baaleninema sp. The sequence continues at coordinate 31,201 of NZ_JBNGCO010000044.1, read as the reverse complement.
CTATTTTATTTTTGTGTTATTTAAAAATATATGTTATAGTAAAAGATTGTGTTTTACTTAAACGTTTCCCTTGAACCCACATCGAGAAGGAAAAGCCCAATTCGAGATCGGCGAAGCCTTTTACCGCCAAACGAGTCAAGTGGGGCGAGATTTAGCGGTTTTGGCGGCGCGGTTGGAAAGGATCGATCGCGGGTCGTTGCGAGTTCTCGATAGCATGGCCGGATGCGGAGTGCGATCGCTGCGCTACTCCTTAGAAGCGGGCGCCGATTGGATTTGGGCCAACGAAGGAAACCCGGACATGGAAGCGGTGTTGCGCCACAACCTCAAACCGCTGTTCGACGCCCAACAAATTAAACTCACCCACAACGACGCCAACCGCGTCTTTTTCCACTGTTACACCAACCGCGACTATTACGACTTAGTGGATGTAGACAGTTTCGGTTCTCCCGTCCCCTTTCTCAACACCAGCCTTTGGGCGACGCGCCTGGGGGGATTACTGTACCTTACCAGCACCGACGGACGCACCGCCACCGGCCACGCCGGAGACCAAAGTTTACGGGTATACGCCGCCGGAACCCGCGCCCACCCCAGCGCCCACGAACAGGCGTTACGGCTGATTATCGGTGCCACTCAGCAGCAAGCGGCGACGAAAGGCTTGGGCGTAGAACCCGTGTTTTCGCTGTTTTCGGGTTCCGTATATCGGGTGATGTTGCGCCTGCTGAAACGCCAGCGTCTCAACTCGCAGAATTACGGATTTTTGGGCTACTGTCACAGTTGCGGCGAATATCGCACCTTATCTTGGAACGATTTCGGGCGCGTTTCCCCTTGTCCCCAGGATGGAACGCCTTGGGTCGTCAGCGGCCCGATGTGGTTGGGACCCTTGCACGATATAGCCTATTTAAAACGGATGCGATCGATCGCCGAGTCTTGGGGATGGAGGAAGCGAGTGAAGCTGTTGGAAATTATGGAAGAAGAAGCGGAGTTACCGCCGTATTTTTATAAGCTAGGAATTCTTGGGAAGCGATCGAACGGCGACCTTCCCCCGCGAGACGAGTTAATTCAGCGGTTGCGACAGTGCGGCTATCGAACCGGACGGACACATTTAGAGTCTCAGGCGATTAAAACCGAGGCGAATCTTGAAACCTGCGTTTCTCTTCTGGTGAGCGATCGATCTTCAGTCGGAACGCCTGAGACGTGAACCTTTATCGATCGATCTGATACGATTTGGCTAACAGCCCAGAAAACTCCACCAGGCAGAAGAGTATCTCGTTCCTTTTTTTGTTGACGGGTTCTGTCCAAATTTTAATATCGAAATTAAGTGTCAGGAGTTACTGACCCCGCGCTAAAGCGACGGGGCTATCAAACTCCCGAGTTATGCTCGTATGGACGGCGGCCAGCGGGATTCAGGCGGCGCATGTGGTGTTAGAGGATTGGAGCGATCGACTCGATGCTTGGAGCCAGGGCGGTTAGGACTTCACTACAGAGACACAGAAGACACAGAAAATTTTGGAGATTCGGCGAGGATCTTCGATCGGCGAGTCGATCGACCTCAAAAAAAACCCCGGTATTGCCAAAATACCGGGGTGGCTTTGCTGTGTTGAGAGCCAGTTTTAGAGGAATTTAATGAGGAATTTCAGGCAGAGTTTCGCGTTCTACGCGGATTTCCACATTTGTTTGACTTCACCGGGCATGACTTCGGTAATTGCGGCGATGCTGCTGTCAGACAAACGGGCTTTCAGTGCGGCGAAAACGGCGTTGACGACGGTTTTCACATCTTTATCTTTGGGAAGTCCGCCTTCTTGCGCCACCCGGAACAGGAAGGTTTCGCCGTCGTACTCCAGAGGGCGACGAACGCGGCTCAACCCGGAGGTGACTGGGTTGGTGTCTTTCCACAAGTCCACCATTTCCGCGTCGGCGTTTTGCGAACTGCTCAAATCTTCCGCGACGCCCTTGGCGGCGTCTGTCGTCATTAAGTCGCGCATGGAGCGGAACACGACTTCGGCTAAGTCTCTGGCGTCGTAAACGTCTCCGAGTTGAGCGCGATCGCTCACGGCTTGAGAAAACGGAGCGGGCGTTGCGGCGGTCATAGGCGAACCTCCAGGGGTTGAGCTGCGGAAGTGTGTCTTCCGGTCTTACCGTAACACACTGTAAACAATTATTGCAAAGACTTGACAAATATAGACTTTGCTTTCAATTTGTTGACTCCCATTGTGTCATCGCCTCACCGCAACTGTCATCTATCCCGAGAGATATTGCTTTCGGGAGATGGGAACCCGCTACAAGGGGAGTCGATCGAGATCGCGGTTGGAACCGATGACCACCATCACCAAGCCTTTCTTCAAGCTGGCGGTGGGAGCGGGGTTAATTTGCAGGTTGTCTTCTTGTCCAACAGCTAAAACGCTGATACCGTAAGACTTCCGCAAATCCAACTCGGCGAGGGTTTTGCCCTCGAACTTCTCGGGAACGGCAATTTCAACGATGCTGTGGTCGGGATCGAGTTCGAACTGATCGAGAATGCGAGGACGAGTCAGCGATCGCGCCAGTTCGCACCCCATCTCTCGTTCGGGAAACACCACGCGATCGGCCCCGACTTTCTTCAACAGCTTCACGTGAACCTCGGAAGAGGCTTTAGCGACGATATGTTTGACGCCGCCTTCTTTGAGGTTCAACGTCGTAATAATGCTTTCAGCAAGATAGTTTCCAATGGCGACGATGACGATATCGAACTCGAACAGTCCCGCTTCTTTCAACGCCGAGGGTTCCGTGGTGTCCAAACAGACGACATGATCGGCGATGCGATCGGTTAACGCCTGGTTGACTAACTTTTCATCGCGATCGACCGCCAACACTTCGTATCGCAAGCCGTGTAACGTCGCGCACACCGCTCGTCCGAACCGTCCCAACCCCACTACCGCAAACTGTTCGTTTTCCGGTTGCCAGTTTTTCAAGAAATTGAACGATGATAAATTCACACTCAACATCCTCAGTCACATCCTAGAATTCAATTAAAGCAAATCTTGAGAATACAAGACCGACTCTCGATCGTAAACCTTTAGGCAAAGTTTGTTCTTAGATACCCGCCATCTTGGAGATACCGGGAATCTGGCAAGGCTCCTAACTCCATAATCATCCAAAAAAATTATTTATTCCTTTAAAAAATCTTGGAATTTCCTCAATTTATCCCACCAATAAATCCTCATCGGGATAATCGATCGAACTCGGTTTCGGGTCTCCCAGAATCGCCGCCATCAAAATCAAAATTCCCACCCGTCCGATATACATAATTGCCGTAATCACCAACTTTCCCAACATCGAAAGTTTTGCCGTCACCCCCATCGACAGCCCCACCGTCGCAAAAGCAGACACCACCTCAAACACCAATTGAACGAACTCCAACTCGCGCTCCGAAAAAGCTAAAATCATCGTCGCCAAAACCACCGTCGTTATCGAACCCACGACTACCGCAATCGCTTTTAAAATCAACTCTACCGGAACTGTACGCTGATAGAGAACCACATCTTCTCGTCCTTGCAACACCGATTGCGTACAGTTCGCCAACACCCGAAACGTCGTCGTTTTAATTCCGCCTCCCGTACTCCCCGGACTCGCACCAATAAACATTAACGCAATCGTCAAAAACAATCCCGCCGTCGTCATTTGCCCGATATCAATACTATTAAACCCGGCGGTTCGCGTTGTCACCGACTGAAACCAAGCCGCAATGACTTTCTCGCCAAAGTCTAACCCTTGAAGCGTCTGAGAATTATAAAGCTCAGTCGCAAAAAATCCCAGCATTCCGGTAATCAATAAAAATAACGTCGTGCTGGCAACCGTTTTGACGTGAAGGGAATAATGAAACCGTTTTTGGTTTTTAGAAAAAAAGTTTATCGACCAAAAAAAGAATTCCATAATCGTTTGATAGCCAATTCCACCCAAGATAATTAATACGGGAATCGAGAAATTTATCCAAGGGGAAGCAACATACCCCATCAAACTATCTGAAAACAAACTAAATCCTGCATTATTAAACGCACTAATACTGTGAAAAATTGACTGCCAAATTGCCTCACGAAAACCAAACTCCGGTACAAACGTCGCCAACAAACAGAACACGCCCGTCAGTTCGATAACTACCGTCATACCAACAATCGATTGAATCAGTTGGGACACGCTGGACAACCCCGCTGAATCGAGAGATTCTTGCAAAGCCACTTTGTAGCGAACGCGGAATTTTCGCCCCAGCAACAACAATAAAAAGGTGGTGGCGGTCATGTATCCCAAGCCCCCCACCTGAATCAACAGCAAAATCACCAACTGCCCCCAAAACGAGTAATAGCTTCCCGTATCGACGACAATTAAACCCGTGACGCAGGTGGCGGAAGTGGCGGTAAACAACGCCGTTACGAAATTGTTCCAAGTGCCATCAGCGACGGAAATCGGAAGCATTAATAACAGCGTTCCGATGGTAATTACCCCGAGAAAGCCGAGGCAAATGGTTCGCGCAACAGTCATAGAAAAGTTCGGTTAAATCGACGGTGTATCTCAATATCCTACAGGTGTCCTTGCTGTGCTTCGATCTGTCGCACGACGGTTAACGCCGAATAGCTGACGCCTGCGGTGCCTTCCCCGGGATGGGTGCTGTCTCCTACAAGCCAGAGATGGCGGACGGGGGTGCGGTTGGCGAAGCCAAACGGTCCGAAGGTGGAAATTCGCTGTCCGATTCCGCCGACAACGCCCGCTTCTCGTCCGGTAAATCGGGCGAAGGTGCGCGGTGTGGCGGCTTCGACGTGAATTAGGGTATCGGGAGAAAGGTTGAAATACTGTCCGAGACGATCGATCGCCTGGTTCGTATATTTTTGTTTGAGCCCGTCGTAATCGTTGCAGTTCCACCACTTGCGCGTATCGGTAAAGGACGAAGCGATAATGGTGGCGCGTCCCTCGGGGGCCCGTCCGTCGCCGGGACGACTGACGGAGACGAAAAGGGAGTTGTTTTCGGCGATGGGACCTTTGGCGTCGTAAAAAAATTGTAGGTGCGGCGGACAGTTGGGAGGAATCGCCTCGGCGTTGACGCCGAGATAGACGACGAAGGCGCCGGAAGCGGGGGGAAGTTTTTCGACGCGATGGCGATATCCCTCCATTGAGGGGGGATTGTCGAGGAGGTTGACGAGGTTTTGGACGGTGACGTTTCCGATGACGATCGCGGCGGGTTCCTGGCGCACTTCTCCGGTTTTGGCGTTGCGGACGCGCACCCCGGTTACGCGGTTGTTTTGGGTGGCGATCGATTCGACGGTATGGCGCATTTGTAGGGAACCGCCGTATTTTTTCAAGGCTTCGACGAGTCGATCGCTCAACGCCTGCATACTGGGTTTGAGGTGATACAGTCCTTGCGGCGTCTGGGAAACGCCGAGAGCGGTGGCGGCGTACAGTAAAGCTGTCTCTTCGGCGTCCACCTGGGAGTACAGTTTGAGTTGGAGGTCGAGAAAGGTCCGCAGGCGCACATCGTCCTCGAGTCCCAACCCGCGTAAGGCGTCGCCAACGGTCAAAAAGGTAAAAGGAAGCGTCAGCAGGGTATCGGGACGAACGGCGCCAACCAGTTGGGTGAAATCCCAGAGGTTACGCGGCGGAAGGACGGGATCGCGGGATTGAAACGCCCAACTCCAGCGAAACAGGTTTTCCATGAGTCGCCAGAAGGATTCGCTACCGGGAAACTGTCGCTGTCGTTCTTCTCGCCAGCGATCGCGATCGCGCCAGAGGTTCACGGGTTCCGTTTCGCCGGGAAGGTACACCGCACAAGCGGGATCGCAGGGGGTGGCTTCGGGAAGGTCGATGTCCAGTTCCTTAAAGATGCGGTGGTGGATTCCGCCGGGTTCGAGTCCCGCCACTTGCGTCGCCCCCACGTCGAAGGTGAAGCCCCGCCGCTTGAAGGTGGAGGCGCAACCGCCGGGAACGATCGCCAAATCGAAGACGGAAACGGGATAGCCTCGTTTGGCTAGAAGGGCGGCCGCCGTCAGTCCGCCGATACCCGCCCCGATGACGACTACGGGAGAATTTGTCATCGATTTTTAAGGAATTCTTATTTAATTTACATTTCTTAACAGTTATTGTAGCCTAGGATAAGAGTAGGAGTTTTACTCGATCGATCTCAAAGTTATCGGACTCAAAGTTGAAATCTCAATTTATTGGCATTTCAATTTATCGGATCGATCGGTAACCAAAATTTTTCTCTTCAGTCCCCAACACCAATCGCGCATGACTTCTACCCTCCTCAGTCCTCCATCTACCGCCCCCCTCAACGCTCCAACCATTCGATCGTTTCCCGGCGGTTTGACAGTCATCGCCGAACAGGTTCCCGTGGAAGCCGTCAATCTCAGCTTGTGGTTGAACGTGGGGGCGGCGGTGGAACCCGACGAGATCTCGGGAACGGCGCACTTCCTCGAACATATGATTTTCAAAGGAAGCGATCGCCTGCAAATGGGCGAGTTCGAGCGTCGCATCGAGGAACGGGGTGCAGTGACGAACGCCGCCACCAGCCAGGATTACACCCACTTTTACATCACCAGTGCGCCCCAGGATTTCAGCCATCTGGCGCCGCTACAGATGGACGTGGTGATGAATCCTCAAATTGCGGACGATGCCTTCGATCGCGAGCGTCACGTGGTTTTAGAAGAAATCCGCCGCGCTGGAGATAGTCCCCGTCGCCGTCTGTTTCAACAGACGAGTTCGTTGGCGTTCGAGGAACTCCCCTATCGTCGCCCCGTCTTGGGTTCGGAAGCGGTTATCGAATCCCTCGCCGCCGAACAAATGCGCGAGTTTCACAATACCTGGTACCATCCGCGATCGATGACGGCGGTAGCAGTGGGAAACCTCCCAGTCGAACAGCTCATCGACACCGTAGCTGAGGGATTTTTCCAAATTTCCCGCCACGACGACGCGGGAGTGGGAACCGTCAACGATGCGCCTCCGGAATCGCCCTTTACAGAGGTGACGCGGCGAGAGTACGTCGATAGCAGTTTGCAACAGGCGCGGTTGTGTCTTCTCTGGCGGGTTCCGGGGTTGAACCAGTTAGCGGAAACCCACGCCCTCGATGTCTTAGCCACGATTTTAGGTCAAGGACGCACCGCCCGTCTGATTCGGGATTTACGGGAAGAACGGGGGTTAGTGACGCGAATCGGCGCGGGAAACCTCAGTTATCGAATGCAAGGGGTGTTTCAGGTGTCGGCGCAACTTCCCCCGGAGAATGTTGAGGAAGTGGAAGCGGCGATCGTGCGTCATATTGAAGAGTTACACGCTGAACCGGTGTTGGATTCGGAGATCGATCGCATTCAGACGCAAGTGGCGAACCGCTTTGTTTTTGGGAACGAACGTCCGAGCGATCGCGCCAATTTATACGGCTATTTTCAAGCGTTAATCGGCGATTTAGACCCGGCGATCGGCTATCCCGAAACCGTTCGCCGCTTAACGCCCAAAGATTTACAACAGGCCGCCCAACGCTATCTTTCCCCCAAAGCTTACGGCGTCGTTATCGCTCGTCCTGAATAGTTTCTAAAATCGTTTAAATTCCACAATTTCCCAAGCTTTTCCCGAGTTTAATCCATAAGATCCCCGGCATCTTGAGAGATGCCGGGGATCTGAAGTTTAGCGAGAAGTTCGGGATTTTTTGTCTGTGTTAAAATCTCAGATAAACCGACCGATGTTTAATGTCAGTTCGGGTGGCGCGTTGGAGCGACATTTATGGTTCTCGACACGACAGTTCAAAAAACTTCTCTAGAAGACTATTTCAACCTTGAAGAATCTTCAGAAATCAAACACGAATATCGTGATGGAGAGTTGATTGAAATGACGGGAGGAACGACCAATCACAATGCAATTGTGGTTGCAATGGTTGCCTATCTCTTTTTTGGGCTGCAAGGTAAAAACGCACAAGTCTTTTCCGGTGATGTGCGCCTGTGGATTCCCCAACACAACCTCTTCACTTATCCCGATGTAATGGTGGTTTCTGGGGATGTAGAATACTATGAAAATCGCCAAGATACAATTTTAAATCCGTCTGTTATTGTGGAAGTCTTATCGAAATCGACGAAAGCTTACGACAAGACGGATAAGTTTGATTATTATCGATCGCTCCCCAGTTTCCAAGAATATCTCGTTATCAACCAATATCGCTATTCTTTGGAGCAGTATGTTAAAAGAGATGAAGGAAAATGGTCGATTACGTATTACGAATCGGAAGATGATGCGTTAAATTTAGCCTCGATGGATATTGAGTTAGCGTTGCGAGACATTTACGCCAACGTTAAGCTTGAAAGTTCCGAGCTGTAGGTTGTGTGAAGGAACGAAACCCAACTTCTAAACTGTCTTTTCTTTGGTTGTTTTATCAAGCAAATCTAATTTGCCTGGATTTCTAAGAATTTAAAAAACGTAGAATTTACACAGCTATTATTCAAGTTTAATAAATCCAGTTCAAATGGGTCATTTAAATATTTGTTCTAATGCTGATAGTTTAGAGGCTTGGAATGGTAATTCTGGACATTCCAATATAGAAGATAATAACAAAAAAGTAGCAACACAAATATTGAATCTGTATTACGTGCGAATAAATTAGAAGCGGTATCTAAGTTAGTTGACCTGGGTTTAACCTCCGAACAAATTGCTGAGGCTCTCGATTTAACTTTAGATGACGTGCGGGAAGCGATGGAATGAAATTGAGAGTTTAATTGAAATAAAAACGGTTGGAATGTTGGGTTCCGTTCCTCCACCCAACCTACGATATTGGTGTTTTCGAGGATTCAATTACACAAAAATCGCAACTGCAAAATGGATAGACTAAAACAGTATCGAGAGTTTATCAAAGAAATTTTACACGAGTACGATCGAATCGTTTCTCAATCTCCCGAACCCGGTGTAGAAAGCGTTTTATCCTTTGACGAAGAACACGATACCTATATTTGGCTTCAAACAGGCTGGGCGGGAGACGAACGAGTTCGAGGAATTGCCATTTGCGTTCGCCTCAAAAATCAAAAAATTTGGATTGAAGAAGACAACACAGAAACGGGAATTGCCAACGATCTCCTTGAAAAAGGAGTTCCGAAAAGCGACATTGTTTTAGCCTTTCACGCGCCAGAAACCCGTAAATTGACCGGGTTTGCATCCGCTTAACCGCACCCGTTCCAACGGACAAATCGCCCTCAACCCCGCATCGCTAATTCTGCTTCCTAACTGAGCGATTCAATCCTAACCGTCCCTCCCTCAACAACATCAATTTGAACATTACAGCCATAGAGTAAGCTCATTCCGACTAATGGATCGCTTTCTGAGGCCGCCACGTCTACAATTTTGCTTTGTCCGTTCCAAATGACGGTAGCGAGGTACATATCGAAGATGACGTCACTGCCATCAGCTAATGTCCCGTAGTCTCGAAAACTCCAAGGTAAATTAATCGCTCTTATTGTCGATAGCGGCAAGGATAAAAAACCTGTAAAACCTGTATCGATAACAGCATCCACCATTTGCTTTGGAGAATCCAAACCACCAACAGCAATTCGCACGATCGCTTCGCGATTTTCATTAACGAACCCTAACATCATTGGGGCTTCTGAAGTTGATTTCAACCAAAACGATAAACAGTACGATGTCCGATGCGAACCACCCAAGGCTGAGCGTTCGGATATCGTCGGTAAAGTCGATCGATCGCCGTGACCGTCGTATCCGCCAGTTCAAACGCCCCCGTCTCGATATCGATCGCGACAATTTTTCCGCGATTTCCCGCTTCCACTTGCGATCGCACTCGCATCTCGTAGAGTTGTTCGCCACGTCGCGCAAATTCTTCTTTGCTATATCGGGGTTCTCGAACCGTCATCGCCTCGTCCTCAATTCCCGGTCTTTTCTAGCGTACAAATCCAACGGACAAATCGCCCTCAACCCCGCATCGCCAATTCCGCCACGTACTCCGCCCGTTCGGGATCGCCGCTTAACAAACAACAATCCCCCGATTCCAGTTCGATATCGTCGTCAACACTGTATAACTTCCCGTGGCGACGAACCGCCTTCACCTGGGTTTGATAGTCGTTGTAAATTCCGTTGGGCGTCATTCCCACCAGCGGCGAAGTGTCCGTCAGCGTCACCCAATGGTTGTAACCGCCATCGATCGATCGCCGCCCTTCCAACACCTCGTAAAACGCCAACACTTCCTCCGGTTTCCCCACCACCAACAGGCGATCGCCCGTCCGTAACGTCGTCTGTCCCTTCGGATAAAATAACGTATCGTTTCCCTGTTCGATCGCCATCACCGTAACCCCCGTCAAATTCCGCAAATCCGCCGCCGCTAACGTCATCCAATGCAGCGGTGACGCCTCGGGAATCGTCACCCATTCACTATGAAGCTGTTCGGTAGCCGTATCGATATCCCGTTCGCTGATGGGGCGTGCATCCGATCGAATACTCTGATAGCGATCGGTGCGAATTTTGCGAATCGAAAGCTGAATCGAGGACATATTTTCCCCCAACGTCGTTAACATATGTCCTCCCATTTCCAACGCCGCCTCAAACTCGGGTTGTACCACCTCTCGCGCCCCTAACTGGGCTAACAAGTCGATTTCCGGGTTGCTGTGAGAACGGACTACGATGTCCAGTTCCGGGGCGAATTCCAAAGCGCGTTTGAGAAGCAAGCGGGTACTGGTGGGATCGGGAAGGGCGATCGCGAGGGCTTTGGCTTTTTCCAAATGAGCTTTTTCGAGAATGAATCCCGACTCGGCGTCCCCGAAAATATAGGGAATTTGGTTCGATCGCAACTTCACGATCGCCGCTTCGCTGTTTTCAATCACTAACACCTGATAACCCCGTTCTCGCAGGATTTTCACCAACACCTGCCCCACCCGTCCGTATCCCGCCACCACAACATGATCTCGAATCGTTTCCGGACTGAAAAACTGCCGGTCCGACCCAAAGCGTTGCAACAATTGGGAAAACAGCGGTATTTTGGCCAATCGATCGGCAATTGTAGGAGACCACCGCATCCCGATGGGCGTTAAAACTAACGTAATCGCCGTGGTTCCCAACAACAACAAATACTGTTCGGCATTGAGAAGTCCAAATTCTTTCCCTTCCAACGCCAATACAAAGGAAAATTCCCCGATTTGGTTGAGTCCAAAGGCAGCGATAACCGCCGTTTTAAAGGAATAGCGAAACTGTAGGACGATGGGCAAAACAATGGCGGCTTTTCCCACCATCACCAGCAGGACTAACGCCAAAATACTGCCGAGATTGTCCCACAGCACCACCGGATCGACTAACATTCCGATCGAAGCAAAAAACAAACTGGCAAACGTATCCCGCAGCGGCAAAACTTTTGACAAAGCGCGATCGGCGTAATCGAGTTCTGCCAACATCAACCCCGCCACGAACGCCCCCATCTCGATGGAAAGCCCTAACGCCGCCGTCGTCAACGCCACCCCCAAACAGAGGGCGATGGCCGTCAACAAAAACAGTTCGCTGCTTTCCGTCGCCGCCACGTAGCGAATCACCGGAGGAACCAACCATCGCCCCACCACAAACGCCGCTGTAAAAAACAATACTGCTTTCAATACCGCCGCCAACAGTGCCGAAACCAGGTTTTCCGGGGCGTCGAGGGCGGGTAAGAGAGCTAACATCAACCCCAACACCAAATCCTGTACGATTAAAATCGCTAACATGACTTGACCGTGTAGGGTATTGGTTTCGCCGCGTTCGGTCAGGGTTTTCAGGACGACGGCGGTCGATGACAGCGACAAAATCTCTCCTAAAAATACCCCTTGGGTAATCTGTCCCGCCCAACCGAAGCCGATCGAAATCAACGCCCCCAGTGTTATCGTTAAGCCAATTTGCAACAAACTTCCTTTCAGGGCGATTTCTCTGACTCGTTTGAGTTCGGCTAGGGAAAATTCCACCCCCAACGCAAACAGCAAAAACGCCACGCCCATTTCTGCTAAGGCGTTAATTTGAACGGTATCGCGAACCAGTTGCAAGCCAAAGGGGCCGACGACGAGGCCGCTGGCGAGATAGCCCAGAAGAACCGGTTGACGCAGACGATTGGCGACGTAGCCACCGAAAGCAGATGCGCCGAGAACGGTGGTGAGTTCGAGTATGAAGTTGTGTTCGCTTGCCATTAGTGGTTAAAAATTGCAGTTCCCAGAAATGGTTGACGGGCGTTTTTTTCGACTGTCTTTCCAAATTGTAATGCCATCGACCAAGTTTGAGACTTTTTGCATCCCACCGAGTCCATCTCAAAGTTGCTCAAATATACCCTTTGAGAAACTGGGTATCTTGAATCTCCCCCGTTTCAGATGTCCGATATCTTGAAGATACCTGGACTCATGCCAATTTACAAAAATGAGATGCACCTATCTAACCCCCCCCCGCATCTCCAAGATGCCGGGGTTCTTCGATCGGTCACAGGACGAGTCACCGCAAGAGGAGGTTTGACGGCTAACCGTTTCGGGGGATTATACGTACAACGATTCTTCACAGCAGTAACCTTTCTCGTTCCAAACTTAACGACCTGATTGTTGTTCGTTTTTTAGGTCGAAATTTGCTTGAGTTTGTTGATTTAAGACGACCCATGTCAAATCTGTAAAATAAATAATAAAGGATCTTATTGGATTGCGGTGTAATTTGTTGACTTGAAGACAAAATTTGGGTAGAAGACTGTATAAAACCGCTTATTAACTAAAATTCAGAAAACCCAAAATTAAAAACAAAAAAAGGGATAATTCTTCAAGATTTATCCCGAAAAAACATTAAAAATTAGAACTTAGCCAGAAAGCCGCTATTTGACGACATTCCGTTATTTTCCGTGAAGGTCGTCATAAAAACCGGGTTTCTCGATCGACCCGTGCGTCACTCCTGAAAAAGGTTGTCGAGCAACGTACAAGCCCCCAGTTACAATCGATGAGACCTTTGAATTCAAACGATTGAAACGCGAGCGAAACGCGAGCCAATTTAACAGGAGGCTGCCCCGACGCGACGATATTCAACGCGAACCGTCGGACGGGTATTTCCTTTGAATAAATCGCGGCGAATTTCACTTAACCCGCAAGTCTCAAACAGTTGAAACTCCGAATCCGAAAGCGGCCAGGGGGGGCCGTCGGGTTCGGCTTCCGTATCGCGGCGGTTGGCTACGACTAACAGCGTACCGCTGTCAGCGACAAACTCCGACAGGGTGTTAATGGTGGTTCGACGGAGTTTCAGGGGCAAAGATTGCACCGTGCGCGATTCAAATACGAAATCGAAGGCGCGTTTCCAAGACTCATCGCAGGCGAATAAATCGCCAACCTGATAGTTGACCGATGAATCGGGGAACCGCTGGCGACACCACGCGATCGCTGTTTCGGAAATGTCGAAGGCCGTCACGCGAAATCCCCGTTTGGCCAACGCTTCCGCGTCGTCTCCCAAACCACAACCAATGACGAGTGCCGATTTCCCGTTTCCGTCCGTGTCTGTGTCGTTCAACCACTCTACGAGATAGGGATTCGGCTGTCTCATCGCCCAAGGAATGGCGGCGGCGTCTCCGCAGGCGGTGGCGTAAACTTGCTCGAACCAGCCTGCTGGATGTCCGTCTTTTGGATTGCCGATAGCGATTTGACGGATTTCGGACTGTCGGCGTTTTAGGGTGCGATCGGACATAATTCCCAATTTCGATCGAAACAACTGTTCTATGTATTATGTAACAATTATGTAACGATATGTTTACAAGTTACCGAACCACTCCCCCACTTTCGAGTGAAATCTAGAGATCTCTGCCATACCGGAGTTCTAACCAATTCAGCTCTCTCCCCAAAAAACTTGACAAAAACACAAATTTGTGTATAAAAACCCAACGGACACCGAGATTGTACGATACAAAACCGTAATGCTCTTGCATTTCGCCACAAAGACTAAACCCGGTGTCTTGAGGAGCCGAACCCCATGACTGCAACAGCGCCCCCACCCGCCACAATGCCCGAACTCGAACGGCAGGTTCGCCAATCCGTCCCCATCGAATACGTCCGCCAGTGGTTGGCGGTGCAACCCAAACGAGCCTATAGAGAACTCGCCCTAGATTGGCTGATCGTTCTCGTCGGATTAGTTCTCGTGGCGACAATTCCCAGCATTTGGACTTATATCGCCGCGTTTGTGCTGGTGGGAACCAGTCAGTACAAACTCTTTATCCTCGCCCACGACGCCATTCACGGCGCGTTACACCCCAACCGTTCCCTTAACGATAACCTCGCCCGCTGGTTGGTGTACGGTCCGATGTTCATGGCACTCGAAGACGCCCGACGCAACCACCTCAACCACCATCGTTACATGGGAACTCCCGACGATCCCGATCGCTACCTACATACCTTCGCCGGGAAAAATTCTCCACTACAGTTTTTGCTGTACTGTTCCGGATTCGCCACCTTCGGAAAAACTGTATTGAAGGTGACGCCCTTCGGAAAACTCCTCGACGCCTCGAATCACAACCCTCAAACGCCAGAAACTCAAATCTCCAGCGATCGCACCTCCACACCGCCAACCGGAAGCCTTCTCGGAGAATATTTCCAACAGCGAATTCCAGTCTTGTTATGGCAACCGCTGTTAATCCTAGCGTTTTTGCTGTCGCCGCTTCCCGTTTGGGCGTATTTACTGCTGTGGGTGGCGCCGATTTTCTTTCTCGTCTTCGTTCCCGACGAAATTCGCGCCTTTTGCGATCATGCCGTGTTAGCCTATCCTGACGACACTTGCGATCTCAAACGATTAATTTCCTTTCGTCCGCCTTGGTGGGAAGCCCAGATATTTTCGCCCCATCACATGAACTATCACGCCGAACATCATCTTTGGCCGTCGATGCCCCATTACAACTTAGCCAAAGCTCATCGCCTCATCCGCGATCGCGCCGAAATCACCGTTCGCCACAGCTATCTCGCCTTTTTATGGCGCGTCGTCCGTTCTCTACCCCTTTCACAGCGAACAGCCAACAGTCCGTAGGGTGCGTGACTTGAAAAGTAGGGTGTCGAACGCGAGATCGATCGATCGCCACGCACCGAGTATTTTTGCCCTCTCCCCCTCTCTGAAAGCTCCCCCTCTCCCTATTTTCCCCATCTCCCCATGTCCTCTTCTTCGCTTCAACTGGAATTCGTGCGATGCGGCGTTTGCGGTGCGGATAACTGGTATCCCTACGCCGTTGGGAAAGACTACGAGTACGACACCTCGAACGATGTCTTTCAAATGGTGCGTTGTAAGACCTGTGGGAATATCTATCTCAATCCCCGTCCTACAGAAGCAGAGTTATCGCGGATTTACCCGCCCCATTACTACGCTTACAACTACGATAAATCAGTGCATCCCATCGCGCGACGGGCGAAAGACTGGTTGGATGCGGGAAAGGTGAAATCGTGGATTGCGCCTTTTGAGAAGAAACGCGCCTTGCGATTTTTGGACGTCGGCTGTGGAAATGGACGCTATCTCAAAATGTTGCACCGCCTCGGGTTAGCCAAGCATCAGTTGTTTGGCATTGAAATGAATGCCGAGGCCATCGACAGCCTCAACGCCGAGGGCTATCAAGGGTTTTACGGACGCCTCGAAGATGTGGCCGACGAGTTACCGGAAAACTATTTTGATGTCATCGTGTTGTTGCAAGTTCTCGAACATGTGGCGAATCCCACTGAGACGGTACGCTGTTTGGGACGGTTGTTGCGTCCGGGGGGACGGCTGATTTTGGAAACGCCGAATACGGAAGGGTTGGATGCGAACTGGTTCCGCGATGGTTTTTGGGGCGGCTATCATTTTCCCCGTCACTGGAATTTGTTCGATCGCAAAACCTTAACGCGACTCGTCGAAGATGCTGGGTTGACGGTGGGTTCCTTTAAAGCCCTGCCATCCCATGCCTTTTGGATTTTATCCTATCACCATTGGCTGCAACATCAGACTCAGCAACCGCGCCTCGCGTCGCTGTTCGATCCGTTACGAAATGTTGCTCTGTTGAGTCTGTTTACGGGATTTGATTTGTTACGATCGAAAGTGGGAGTTTGGACGTCGAACGTGCAATTGGTGGCGGTTAAACCGAAAGGTTCGACCCTTCAACCATCCCCCGAACAACCTTTTGCAAACTTGCAACATCTTCCTTAACTATTTCTTAAATCTTTCTTTAAATTCGATTTATCTAATTTTAACCTTTTTGAAATCTCGCGGTAACGACGGGAGCCTCAAAACACGAGTCGCTTTCTTTTCGACCAAACGCCTGAGTTCTGGCGTCGCCATCATACCAGCAACATGGGGGCGATCGCTTGCCGGGAAGGGAGTGTCTTTCGCGGTTTGGCGTATCTGACGACTTCGACAGTTCTCCTCGCCCCGACATCCAACAAAGATGACGATCTGGTTATGCTAGAATCTCAACCCCTTTCAGAGTTTTACGGGAGTTCCTTAGAAGATTTAAATCTTAACTCCCGGCTGAAAGATTTATCCCTTTACGATTTAACCATTGAAGTCCATCGCCCCGGCGACGTTCTCGTGGAAACTTTTGCCAAAAACTCTCTCGTTCCCGGTGCAATTTTAACCGAAACGGGAAATTTTATCGGCATGGTTTCTCGCCGTCGCTTTTTAGAAATTATGAGCCGACCTTACGGCATCGAACTGTTTTCCAGACGGCCGTTGCGATCGCTGTATAACTTCATCGAAACCAAGATTCTCTACGCCAACGGAAATACCCCAGTGTTCGACGCCGCTCGTCAGTGCTTGCAGCGATCGCCCGAATTGCTGTACGAGCCGATCGTGGTCGAACTAGCCCCACAAACCTATCGGTTGCTGGACGTTCACAAACTGCTGATCGCCCAAGCTCGCCTCTACGAACTCGCCACCCACCTCCTTCAAGAACGCACCGCCGAACTCGATCGCGCCAACGCCGAAGTCACCGAACTCAACCAGCGACTGAAAGCCGAAAACCTGCGATTGGGGGCAGAAGTAGACGTGGCCAGAAAACTTCAACAAATGCTGCTTCCCAAAGACAGCGAACTCAAAAGCGTTCAAACCTTAGACATTTCCGGATACATGGAACCCGCCGACGAAGTCGGTGGAGACTACTACGACATTCTTCCCCACGAAACGGGTCTCAAAATCGGCATCGGCGACGTCACCGGCCACGGCTTAGAAAGCGGCGTCCTGACGATTATGGTACAAACCGCCGTCCGAACCTTACTCGCCACCCGAGAAACCGATCCCGTCAAATTTCTCAGTACCCTCAACCAAACCATTTTCGACAACGTGCAGCGGATGAATTCCGATCGCAACCTCACCCTAGCACTCCTCGACTACTCGAGTAACGGTAGCGGCGGCCAACTGCGGTTGAGCGGACAACATGAAGAAGTTTTAATCCTCAGACGCAGCGGCCACCTCGAACGCATCGACACCATCGACTTAGGATTTCCGATCGGACTCGACGCACAAATCGGCGACTTTATCAGTGAAATTACGGTAGCGTTAAACCCCGGCGATACCACCATTCTCTACACCGACGGAATCACCGAAGCCGAAGACGAAGACGGCAACTTTTATGGGATCGATCGCCTCTGTGAAGTCGCCCGTTGTCACGCCGATAAAAGCGCCCGAGAAATTCGACAAGCGATCGTAACCGATGTCAGACAACACATCGGTCGGCAAAAAGTCTATGATGACATCACCCTGCTGGTTTTAAAACAAAAGCCCTAAATCCGAAAAAATCGACGATGGCGATCGAAATTTTCAGCCTTTTCGTGACGGCAGGCACACTTTATGTAAAAATTTTACCAGAACTTAACCCGAATTTGTGTGTTAAATAACCGTGTTATCTCTAGGTTCGTTTTCATTCCTGGCCTCCACCATCCATCACGTCGGGAGTGAAGGGAGCGGGTATCCGGTGGTAGATATTCTTTGGGTTTTGGTCTGTAGCGGGTTGGTTTTTCTGATGCAGCCCGGATTCATGTGTTTGGAGTCCGGCCTGACGCGATCGAAAAACAGCATCAACGTCGCCGTCAAAAATTTCGCCGATTTCGGCATCTCCGTCTCGCTATTTTGGGCGTTCGGCTACGCCCTCATGTTCGGGATGTCTCATCTCGGCTGGGTGGGAACGAGCGGTTTTTTTTTGACGATCGAATCCGCCCCACAACTGGCCGCCTTTTTCCTCTTTCAAGCCATGTTCTGCGGCACCGCCACCACCATCGTCTCCGGCGCCGTAGCCGAGCGCATGAAATTTAGCGCCTATCTCCTCGTCTCCTGTCTCACCTCCGGACTCATCTATCCCATCTTCGGCCATTGGGCCTGGAACCTGAAAGCCGACGGCCTCGCCGGCGGATGGCTCGGACAACTGGGCTTTACCGACTTAGCCGGAAGTAGCGTCGTTCACAGCATCGGCGGTTGGATTTCCCTGGCCGCACTCCTCGTCATCGGACCGCGCGTCGGCCGCTTCCTCCCCGACGGAACCCCCGAAAAAATTCAAGGCTCCAACCTGCCCCTCTCCGTCCTCGGCACCATGCTCCTCTGGCTGGGCTGGCTCGGCTTTAACGGCGGTAGTACCCTCGTCTTGAGCGATCGCGTCGCCGCAATTATGGTTCACACCGTCCTCGCTGGCGTCGCCGGCCTCGTCACCGCCCTCCTCTACAGTTGGTCCCGTCACCAAGTCCCCGAAGTCGAACTGCTCCTCAACGGTTCCCTCGCCGGCTTAGTCTCCATTACCGCCAGTTGTGACGTCGTCACCACCCCAGCCGCCGTCGCCATCGGTATCGGTGGCGGAATCGTTACCCTCGCCACCCGTTCCGTCCTCGAACGCTTTCGCATCGACGACGCCGTAGACGCCGTTCCCGTTCACCTCGGCGGCGGCATTTGGGGAACCCTCGCCCTAGGCCTGTTCGGCGATTTGACCCTCATCGAAACTGGCTTGACACGCTGGGAACAGGTGGCCGTACAACTCCTCGGCGTTACCGTCGCCGGAATCTGGGCCTTTGGCATTACCTATCTGTTTCTGCGCCTCTGCAACCGCCATTTTCCTCTGCGAGTCTCTCCCGAAGAGGAAGAAATGGGACTCAACGTCTCCGAACACCGCGCTAAAACCGAAATTTACGACCTGTTCAAAGTCATGGACTCCCAGGCGCGAAACCAAGATTTGAGTATGCGGGTTCCCGTCGAACCCTTTACAGAAGTCGGACAAATCGCACGGCGGTACAACGAAGTCATGGACGCCCTCGAAGACGCCGTAAACCGCACCAACGCCATCGTCACCACCGCCAGCGATGCCATTTTGACCTTTTGTCCCGACACCTTAGCCATTACTAACGCCAACCCCAGCAGCGAGACCATTTTCGGCTATCTCCGAGACGACCTCTTCGGAAAACCCCTGTTGTCTCTGTTGACGCCTGAAGACGGCCGAGAAACCGCCGACAGTCCCCTCGGACAACTGCTGTACGACGGCCGGGCCGAACTCGTCGGACGCCACGCGGAAGGGTTCGACGTTCCCCTCGAAGCCACCGCCACGAAAGTCCGCGTCGGAGACCACATCTTTTACACGGGCATTTTTCGCGATATCAGCGAACGCAAACAGGCCGAAGCAGCGTTAGCTCAAGCGAACCGAGAGATTACGCTACTCAACGATCGCCTGAAAGCGGAAAACCTACGTTTGGGAGCCGAAATTGACATTACGCGACGCCTGCAACAGATGTTGTTGCCCAAAGAACGGGAACTCCAACAAATTTTGGAGTTAGATATCGCCGGGTACATGGAACCGGCTACGGAAATCGGCGGCGATTATTACGACGTGCTTTGTCGCAACGGACAGGTTAAAATCGGCATCGGCGACGTGACCGGCCACGGCCTCGAAAGTGGCGTGTTGATGTTGATGGTGCAAACCGCAGTTCGTACCTTGTTAGAAAGCGAAGAAAGCGATTCTCGACGTTTTCTGGACATCCTCAACCGCACGATTTACGGAAACGTGCAGCGCATGGATTCCGATCGCAACTTGACGTTATCGTTACTCGATTACGAAAACGGACGGTTGCGCGTCAGCGGACAACACGAAGAAATCCTTATCGTTCGCGCTAACGGAGATGTCGAACGCATCGATACTATCGATTTGGGATTTCCCATCGGTTTGGAAGCCAGCGTTGCCGACTTTATCGACGAAACCACCGTCGAACTGAACGCCGGAGATGTAGTGGTCTTGTACACCGATGGCATTACTGAAGCCGAAGATGAAGCGGGGAATTTTTACGGACTCGATCGCCTCTGCGCGATCGTGCGACGCCACCTTCACGAACGGGCAGAAGTCATTCGACGGGCGGCGATCGCAGACCTGCGACGCCATATCAGCCAACAAAAGGTCTACGATGATATTACCTTGTTGGTGATGAAACAGCGGTGCGACACCGCCTTGCTTCAGAACGCAACGGCAAGCCTATCAAAAGAGATGTAGAGGGTTCGGGAGTTTTGCGACATGACACAAATTTTTGGGGATTACAACGAGGGACAACCCGATAGCCCCGAGTTTCTCATCATCGGGTTTTCTCCGAGTTCGGTTCCCCTCAAACAACGCTGGCGCAATAACGGCTTGTCGGCGGATTTTATGGCGGACTACCTCACCACCTTCTTTTTAGGAAGCGAAGACAATCCCGCCTCCATGCGCCGCCAGGCGGAAATTAAAGGGGCTGTGAGTTTTATCGCCAACGAACTTCTCGAAAACGCTATGAAGTTCAGCGACGAAAACTGTTCCCATCCCATTAGCATTCAATTGCAACTACATCCCGAACGCTTGATGTTTTTTACCACCAACAGCATTCCTCCCCAGAAAGTGAAGGGCTTTCAAGGCTATCTCGAAGAACTCGTTTCGTGCGATCCTGAAGAAATGTACGTGCGCCAGCTCGAAAAAAACGCCCTGGACGAAACCGGAACTAGTTCTCGCCTGGGATATCTCACCATGATGAGCGATTATATGGCCAGACTGGGATGGAAGTTTGAAACGGTTCAGAAAGAACCGGAAGTCATGACCGTCACGACGATGGTAGAACTGCCCGTGTGAATCGATCGCGTGACATAATACACTGACGCTGGTTTTACCCGTTGTTTCGATACCGTGCGCGAACGGTGTCTCCCCACGCCCCCGAACGTTTACAACCCATGATGGAAATTAAGACAGACGACTATCGCATCTGGTACGAGCCGGACACGAACACGGTATACTGCCAAGGCTCGCTTCGCTTGAGTGGGATGGCAGAGTACGCGCCGATTGCCGAACTCCTCGAGGAAGTGGTCGATCGCGAACCCTCGCAAATCGTTCTCGACTTACAAGGACTGGAATTTCTCAACAGTTCCGGCATTAGCATGCTCTCCAAGTTCGTGATTAAAGTCCGCCACAAAAAAACTATTAACACCATCGTGCGCGGCTCGAAATCCATTCCCTGGCAGGGGAAATCTTTGAAAAACCTCCAGCGTTTGATGCCGTCGCTAACCCTGGAATGGGAATAGGCGATAGGAGAGAGAGATCGAGATAGCAGCGCCATTTTGAGTCGATTTGGAAATTTCAACCTTGAAAGAGCGATCGCGATTTGGAAATTTCAAGCAGCGGTGCTAAACTGAGAAGGTTTTGAGCGTAACAGCGATTCGGTTATGTTTTGGGCTGATAAAATTGCCGCCAGCACGCAAGGCGAACAAGTCGTCAACGACTCCAAAACCCCCTCCGGGCGGGTTCACGTGGGATCGTTGCGCGGCGTCATCGTTCACGATGTCATCTACCGCGCCCTCAAGCGTGCCGAGAAGCCCGTTAAATTTTTATACGGTATCGACGATTACGACGCCCTCGATGGAGTGCCGAAATATCTCGATCGCGAGAAATTCGCCCCCTATCTCGGACAACCGCTTTGTAACGTCCCCTCTCCCGGCGAGGGCGCCAGCGATTACGCGAAATATTACAGTTCGGAATTTTTCGAGGTCTTCGACTATCTCGGCGTTCGTCCGCAAATTTACTATCTGCGGGATTTGTACCGCCAGGGGAAACTCAATCCCTATATCGATCGATTCCTACAAAACGCCCATCTCGTTCGAGAAGCCTACAAACAAGTCAGCAACGCCGATCGCGCTGAAAACTGGTATCCGTTTCAAGTCATCTGCGAAAACTGCGGCAAAATTGCCACCACCGTCGTCAGCGACTACAACGGAAAAGAGGTGTTCTACACCTGCAAACCGGACGCCATGAGTTACGTCGAAGGTTGCGGCCATTCCGGTTGGGTGTCTCC
Source organism: Baaleninema sp. (assembly GCF_049974805.1). Lineage (NCBI taxonomy): Bacteria > Bacillati > Cyanobacteriota > Cyanophyceae > Oscillatoriales > Oscillatoriaceae > Baaleninema > Baaleninema sp. The sequence continues at coordinate 8,957 of NZ_JBNGCO010000044.1, read as the reverse complement.
CTTCGACGGAAACGGAAAACTTCCCTGGAAAGTAGAATGGGTGGCGAAATGGGATCTTCTCGGCGTCACCATCGAACTCGCTGGGAAAGACCACTCGCAAAAAGGCGGCTCCAGAGATGTGGCCAACGCCATTTACCGCAAAGTGTACGGCAAAAAACCGCCTTATCACTCTCCTTACGAGTTTATTCTCGTTGGCGGCACCAAGATGAGTTCCTCGAAAGGGGTGGGGGCGAGTGCTAAGGAAATCGCCGAATTGCTTCCGCCGGAACTGTTGCGCTTTTTGATGTTGAGAACGCAGCCGAAAACCGCGATTAATTTCTCGCCGAATTACGAAACCATTACGCGGCTGTTTCGGGATTACGACAGTGCGATCGAGAAATACGAAAAACTCCTCGAACGCGAAGAGAATCCCAAATTAAGCAAAGACTTACTAGCCCTGTACTATTCCCAAGTCGGCGACGACGTTCGCACCTATCAGCCCTTCGATTTCAGCACCTTGATTTCCCTTCTGCAAGTGCCGCACCTGGACATCAAAGCGGAAGTGGAAAAACGCAGCGAAAAACCCCTCAGCGAAACCGATTGGGAAGTCGTAAACGAGCGGATTCGCGTCGCGCAAAAATGGCTCGACGACTACGCCGATCCTGAAGAGAAACTGGTGTTGTATTTCGACGAAATCCCCGAATCGGCGGGAAATCTCGAAGCCGAACAACTTCAGTATTTGACTCAGTTGGCGGAAAATTTAGAGAATCTCGAGGATTGGGAAGGGGAAGCTTTACAAACCGAGATTTTCTCCACCTCGAAAGCCTTGGGATTAGCTCCGAAAAAAGCATTTCCGGCGGTGTATCACTCCTTCCTCGGGAAAGAGCGGGGACCGAAAGCGGGAAATTTGCTTTCTTATCTCGAGAAGTCGTTCGTGGTGCAACGACTGCGAGATGTGGCGAACGCCGCTTGAGTTGAGGTTTGAATGAGATTGAGAGAAACCCGGTTGGTATTGACAACCGGGTTTTTTGTTGGAGTTGAAGGAAAGAGAATTTCCAACTGAGTTTCGACAATTCTTCACCACAGAGACACAGAGAACACAGAGGTTTGTGGAGGAAAAAGAATCCGTCGCGTTTCTGGTTGAAACAGATTGAACAGTCGGTTGGCTGGAACGGAGTGGAACCCAACAATCGCTAGAATTGTTGACGCGATCGAATTGACAACAATCCTCAGAAATTAGATATTTTTGAACTCGATATTTATGATATCGTTGGGTCTTCGGAGTTTGAGGTGATAAGCATATTTTATACCTGGTTATCCCCCCTTCGCCCCCCTTTGAAAGGGGGGTTGGGGGGGATAGGGGGCGAAGGGGGGATGCGCCCCTACCCAAATTTTGTATTCCAATTTACAAATTACACCCTAATCTCCGAAGACCCATATCGTTTAGGGGCTTCCTTGAGGGCGTCGTTCGGTGGAAGAGGATTGAGGATGGTTTCAAGGAAGGCGTTGCTCTCTTGGCGGTTGAGTTTCAGTATTGAATTCGATCCAATTCAAAAATTGTTTGTTATTGTCTAATACAAAACATTAAAATCTCAGCCTGAGTTGGTTTGAAGGTTGTGAAGTCCAACAACAAGCAGTTTAGGTGTTGGGTTTCGTTCCTCAGCCCAACTTAGTAAATTGATTACTGGCGGTTGACAGGGATCAGTTGACTCGATAATGTTTCAAACGATCGAATCGCTATATCGATGCGATCGGCAAAAGCATCCCAATTTCGATCGTCACGACAAACAATAATTCCTGAATGTTCGGGAGACTGATAATGTAACTTAATAAAATCAACGCGATTGAGGGTTAAAACCGCCCGTTGTTCTTGTGTCGCAAATGCGAGGACTTCTGCATCGGGGATTTTCAGATTAGAACGTCCAGCTTCTCGAACAGTTAAAATATCGTGTTCTTTGGCTCGTAAGCGTTCGATAACCGGTTGTGGAAACTGTTCGTCTGCGTACAAACGCGCCATCTATTCAGCATCCTCGTTTTCTCGAATATCTCGCGCGATTTCATCTGGAAAGGCTTCTGCATACGCCCAAGCATCTGCTAAGTTTTCGGGAGTCAAACTGGGATAACTTTTTAATAAATTTTCCTCAGTATATCCTAATTTTTTGGCTTGAACTAAACCCCAAACAGGAATGCGAGTTCCGGCAATACAAGCGCGATCGCCACAAACTCCCGATGTTTTTTCAATGCCTTTCCAGCGATTTCGATTGACGGTTAAAAATTCCATTGTTTTCAATTTAACGTCACTTAGAATGGGGGCGTTACCCAGGCCGTTTCATAGGCTCGATGTCAGCGAAATTTTCTAGTCCGCTAACGCACCCTACGGAAACTTTATATTCAATTTTAATCTTATATGATATTTTTGATTTTCATGAAATTTACCAACCCCACACAAAAAAAAGCGGGTGAGCCTCCGCCCACCCGCTCGACTAACTAATTAGCAAGCGACAAAGTCAAACGACTTCGTAATCGACTTAGTAATCGAAATCGCCGCCCATACCAGCACCAGCACCAGCGCCAGCACCTTCTTTCGGCTCGGGTTTGTCAACCACAATGCACTCGGTCGTCAACACCATACCCGCGATCGAAGCCGCGTTTTGAGTCGCCGAACGAGTCACTTTCGCCGGGTCGACGATACCCGCATCGAACATATCCCCAAACTCACCGTTGGCCGCATTGTAACCAACGTTGAAATCTTTCTCTTTCACGCGCTCGGCAATCACCGCGCCGTTTTGACCCGCGTTTTCCGCAATCCGTTTCAGCGGAGAAGTCAACGCACGAGCCACAATGAGCGCACCCGTCAACTCTTCGTTCGCCAGGTTGCTGGTCGCCCAGTCTTCCACTTGCGGCGCCAGGTGAGCCAGGGTCGTACCGCCACCGGGAACGATACCTTCCTCAACAGCGGCTTTCGTCGCGTTGATGGCATCTTCCAGGCGCAGCTTGCGATCCTTCATTTCCGTTTCCGTCGCCGCACCGACTTTCACGACAGCTACGCCACCGGACAGTTTCGCCAACCGCTCTTGCAGTTTTTCCTTGTCGTAGGAAGAATCGCTTTCTTCCATTTGACGGCGGATTTGCTCGCAACGAGCTTTCACACCCGCTTCGTTACCTTCGGCGACGATGGTGGTGTTGTCTTTGGTGATGGTGATGCGGCGAGCGGTGCCGAGCATATCGATTTTGGCGTTTTCCAGCTTCAGACCCGCATCTTCGGTGATGACTTGACCGCCGGTCAAAACGGCGATGTCTTCGAGCATCGCTTTACGGCGATCGCCAAAACCAGGCGCCTTAACCGCCGCCACGTTCAGAACGCCGCGCAGGCGGTTGACCACCAGGGTCGCCAGGGCTTCTTTCTCGATGTCTTCAGAGATAATCAGTAAGGGTTTGCCAGACCGCGCTACTTGTTCGAGAACCGGAACCAGATCTTGAACCAGGCTGATTTTCTTGTCGGTCAGCAGGATAAAGGGTTCGTCGAGAACCGCTTCCATGCGCTCGGTGTCGGTGGCGAAGTAGGGCGAGATATAGCCCTTGTCGAAGCGCATCCCTTCGGTGATTTCCAGTTCGGTGGTCATGGATTTCCCTTCTTCGAGGGAGATGACCCCTTCTTTACCCACTTTGTCCATCGCTTCGGCAATCATGCGACCGACTTCTTCGTCGTTACCGGCCGAGATGGTGCCGACTTGGGAGATGGCGGTGGAGTCTTCGACGGGACGAGCGTGTTCTTTGATTTTGTCTACGACGTAAGCCGTGGCGCGATCGATCCCCCGTTTGATGGCGATGGGGTTGGCACCCGCCGCCACGTTCCGCAGACCTTCTTTGACCATCGCGTGAGCCAGAACCGTCGCGGTGGTGGTTCCGTCTCCAGCGGCGTCGTTGGTTTTGGACGCGGCTTGACGAATTAAAGAAACACCGGTGTTTTCGATGTTGTCTTCGAGTTCGATTTCTTTGGCGATGGTGATCCCGTCGTTGACGATTTGGGGCGCACCGAATTTCTTCTCGAGGACGACGTTGCGACCTTTGGGGCCGAGGGTTACGGCAACGGATTCGGCGAGGATATCCATGCCTTTTTCGAGGGCGCGACGTGCGTTTTCGTTATAAACGATCCGTTTGGCCATAGTTTCCTACTTCGTTAAATCTCGCGATGTGTGTCGATAGTTGAGGGGAGTGATGGGTTAAGGCAACGGGTCAACCGTTGGGGTCGAAACCCTCAGCGATTTACTGGACGATCGCCAGGATGTCTTTTTCAGACAACAGCACGAACTCGTCGCCACCGAGTTTGATGTCCGTGCCAGCGTATTTGGAGTAGAGGACTTTATCGCCGACGTTGACGTCCATTGCTTGACGAGACCCGTCGTCGTTGCGTTTGCCAGGGCCCACCTGCACGACTTCACCCACTTGGGGCTTTTCTTTAGCGACGTCGGGCAGGTAGATGCCGCCATCGGTTTTCTCCTCCGAGGGACTCACCTTTACAAAAACGCGATCGGCTAGCGGTTTGACGGTGGAAACACTCAGAGATACGGCTGCCATAGGGAATTCTCCAAATTTTACAGATACGTTACACTTTTCGAGAAATCGATCGAGCTGGGTTTGTCGGCGATCGAACTATAAATGCGGCGAATAGTGCGGCGCGGCGTTCGATCGCCCAAACTTCAAGCTGCGGCGGCGACGATTCCCCTCTCCGATACTTCGGAAACACGGGTGTCGTGCCTGAAGTTGAGACCTCGCACTTGGCGAATTAGCACTCTCAACTCCTGAGTGCTAATTTAGCGGAGCGAATTCGCTCGAGGCAACTCGTTGGGCAGTACGGGTTTCCGAACTACAATGAGAACGACTGCGTTTGAGAGCGATCGCACTGCAAATGTCCGACCCGACCGTTGAAAATCAAACTATCCCCCCCAAAGCCTCTGCTAACCGCGACGATGCCGAGGGCTGTTCGGCCTCTCTGTCCAACTGTATCGAGAGCCTCGGCTTGAGAGCGATCGAGCGCCACATCCTACTTTGCGCCGACCAAACCCAACCTAAATGCTGCTCGAAAACCGCAGGACTCGAAGCCTGGGATTACCTCAAACGTCGCTTGAAAGAATTGAAACTCGATCGCCCCACTGACGATCGACCTACCTGTATTTTCCGGACGAAAGCCAACTGCTTGCGTGTGTGTACTCAGGGCCCCGTTCTGGTCGTCTATCCCGATGGCGTTTGGTATCGCGGCGCGACCCCTCCCGTCATCGAACGGATTATCCAAGAACACCTCCTCGGCGGCCGCGTCGTCGAAGAATACGCCTTTTTGCAACAGCCGCTTCCGGATACACCGACACCTCATCCTACCGATGTCTCTCCTCCCGTCAAAAACACGGACGCCCCCCCGGAAACCGCGACCCCTTAATCGACCACAGGGCTGCCAAGCTGGGTTATCATGGAGATCGATCGAGCGAGTCGAAGTGGCGAAGCACCGTCGTTTCAGCCTCGACCTTCGCTGGTCGGCCTTCTGTCAAGCTATGCCGTCAAAAATACTGAGATTTCTATAATTTTCTCGGACATCGATCGCTCACTATGAAGACTAGCAGCAACAAACGATTACTTCTCATTGATGACGACCCAAATTTAATTTTATTGGTCAAAGATTTTCTCGAATTTCGGGGTTACGAAGTCATCTCCGCCGAAAACGGACGGGAAGCCCTAGAACTCCTCGAAGAAAAGCTCCCCGACCTCATTATTTGCGACGTGATGATGCCGGAAATGGACGGCTATACCTTCGTCGAACACGTGCGGGAAGACCCCCGGACGAGCTGGATTCCCGTGATTTTCCTCTCCGCCAAAGGACAAAGCCAAGACCGGGTGAAAGGCTTGAACACCGGAGCCGACGTTTACATGGTCAAACCCTTCGAGCCGGATGAGTTGGTGGCGCAAGTCGAAGCCGCCCTCAACCAAGCTTCGCGACTGATGGCTCGCAAACTGGCCGGAAGCGACAACGCACCGCCGTTGAAAGTGCGCGCCGGGGTGGAACTGACGCCGACAGAGTTGAAAGTCGTGCAGTGGGTGGCTCGAGGCATGGCTAACCGCGAAATCGCCCTGGAAATGAACGTTAGCCAGCGCACTATCGAAAGCCACGTTTCCAATATGCTCGGAAAAACAGGACTCCACAACCGCACCGAACTGGCGCGGTGGGCGATCGAAACCAATATGGTTTAAAACACATTGGCACTCTGGGAATCCAGCGTCAGATCGCAGTACGGGCGAATCTGGCGCTGTGCGTATTACAGTTGCGCTACAGTTGAAGCCGAGCCTCCCGTCGTATTATATTTGTCAAAATGTTAAGCTGGCCGATCTCGTCGGTTGCCAGCTTCGATCGCCCGCGACCGAGAGCGTTCGTCTTCGATCGCAACCTGCGACGAAGATCGCGACTCTTCTATGTAGCATCGGTTCGCCTTTCTCAGGGAACAGTGAAGAGACAAGAGTGAAGAGTTAAGATACTCTGACCGCCAGATCGTATCACTCGGCATTCTGCACTCTAAACTTTACACTGAAGACCGCGAACCTACCGTAAATTTTACCTCTAAACTACGCATAAACCAGGTATACATCTTCATGATTTATGACACCGATCGTCTCTCCATCTTTGTTGACGGGAACAATATGTTCTACGCCCAACAAAAAAACGGATGGTTTTTCGACCCGCGACGAGTTCTCGACTATTTCAAACACGAACACGCCAGCACCACCCTCGTTAACGCCTTTTGGTATACCGGACTCAAAGACCCCCAAGACCAACGGGGTTTCCGCGATGCCCTCATCAGCCTCGGCTATACCGTCCGTACTAAAATCCTTAAAGAATATTACGACGACAACTCCGGTCGCTACTCCCAAAAAGCCAATCTAGACATTGAAATTGTTATAGATATGTTTAACACCGTCGACCAGTACAATCGAGTGGTGTTATTTAGCGGAGACGGGGATTTCGAGCGGGCTATCGAACTGCTGCGATCGAAAAACACCCACATTACCGTCGTCTCCACCGAAGGCATGATCGCCCGAGAACTGCGAAACGCCACCGATCGCTACATCGACCTCAACGACATTCGCGAGAAAATCGAGAAACTGGATTACTAACCTAGATTGACAATCTAGAGGGCCAAACCCACAGAGAAAACGGGGCGATCTTGGCTGGAACCCCTCACCTCGTCCCGTTCCCTCAATCTCCCCACCTCAAGAGTTTCACCGCTATATATTCCCCTCACAGGAGGAACACCATGAGCGACTCTCAAGATCGAATTATCATCTTCGATACCACCTTGCGCGACGGCGAACAATCCCCCGGCGCCACCCTCAACAAAGAAGAAAAACTCACCATCGCCCGACAACTAGCCCGTCTCGGCGTCGATGTCATCGAAGCCGGATTTCCCTTCGCCAGTCCCGGCGACTTTGAGGCCGTCCAAACCATCGCCCAACAAGTCGGAACCCCCGACGGCCCCACCATCTGCGGCTTAGCCCGCGCCACCCGAGGCGACATCAAAGCCGCCGGAGAAGCCCTCGAACCCGCCGCCAACAAGCGGATTCACACCTTCATCGCCACCTCGGATATTCACCTGCAATACAAACTCCGCAAAACCCGCGAAGAAGTCTTGGCCATCGCCCCGGAAATGGTGGCTTACGCCAAAACCTTCACCGACGACGTGGAGTTTTCCCCAGAAGACGCCGGACGCAGCGACCCCGAATTTATGTATCGCGTCCTCGAAGCCGTCATCGACGCCGGGGCCACCACCGTGAATATCCCCGATACCGTCGGTTACACCACACCCACGGAATTCGGCGCCCTGATCCGCGGGATTAAAGAAAACGTCCGCAATATCGACAAGGCCATTATCTCCGTCCACGGTCACAACGACCTCGGCTTAGCTGTGGCCAACTTCCTCGAAGCCGTGAAAAACGGCGCTCGTCAGCTCGAATGTACCATCAACGGTATCGGCGAACGAGCGGGGAACGCCGCCTTAGAAGAGTTGGTGATGGCGTTGCACGTGCGGCGACAGTATTTCAATCCCTTCTTGGGGCGTCCGGCGGAGTCCGAAGAACCCCTGACTCAAATCAACACCCGCGAAATTTATAAAACCTCCCGGTTGGTGTCGAACCTCACGGGGATGTTCGTCCAACCCAATAAAGCTATCGTCGGCGCCAACGCTTTCGCCCACGAGTCGGGGATTCACCAAGACGGCGTTCTCAAAAATAAACTCACCTACGAGATTATGGACGCTCAGTCCATTGGGGTGAACGAAAACCAAATCGTTTTGGGCAAACATTCCGGTCGCAACGCCTTTAAGAGTCGATTGAAAGAGTTGGGTTTCGACCTCTCGGAAAATGAGTTGAATAAGGCTTTTCTCAATTTTAAGAAGTTTGCCGATCGCAAAAAGGAAATTACTGATTGGGATTTGGAATCGATCGTTAACGACCAAATCCAGCAACCGCCGGAACTCTATAAATTGGAATTGGCGCAAGTCTCCTGTGGCGATCGATTGCGTCCCACAGCTACGGTGACGCTTCGCGCTCCCAACGGCGAAGAAAAAACCGCCGTCGCTTTGGGAACCGGACCCGTGGATGCGGTGTACAAAGCCATCCATCAAATTATCGATTTACCCAACGAACTCATCGAGTACACGGTTCAGTCCGTGACGGCGGGTATCGACGCCCTCGGTGAGGTGACGGTGCGATTGCGCCACGAAGGCCGCGTGTTTTCCGGCCATGCGGCGAATACGGATGTGATCGTCGCCTCAGCACACGCTTACGTCAATGCCTTGAATCGTCTCTACGGTGCGATGCAAAGTCCTTCGTTTTCAGCTCAAGCGGAACCGACGGTGACGAGCCGCGTCTAGCCTCGAGAGTCCTGTCACTGACCCCGCGCTAAAGCGACGGGGCTTGGGAGCAGCCAGGTTCCCGTA
>NZ_JBNGCO010000043.1:0-35368 GCF_049974805.1 Baaleninema sp. | reverse complement strand
GTATTCCCGTTAAGTCTTCGAGGGCGATAATCGACTGAGTGTCCTTGGCGCGACGAACGATTTGTTTGGATATGTTGTGGTTCACCCAGCTCTGATAGCGCCTCTCTCTTCCCGATAGCCGTTTCAGAAGCCGTTTGGCTCCCTTGGTGCCTTTCGCTTGGACAGAGGCTCGAACTCGGGCGAACCACTCTCGGATTCTGTTGACAGGCTCCCCACTCCAACTTTGTCCCTCGGAGGTCACAGCGATATCTCTACGTCCGAGATCGACACCGATAACATCCTTGGGTTTCTGGGGTGGCGGTACATCGTCTTTGACTTGGATGTGGATATAGAGTTTCCCGTCTCGATGTTTGGAGAGGGTAGCGGAGGTGGGGGTTTTCCCCTTGAGTTTGCCAATTTGATAGTTTCCTAAGACCAACGGAATCCGTACTCGACATCCCCCCTTCGCCCCCCTTTCAAAGGGGGGTTGGGGGGATACGGTTTGGTCTTTTTCCCGATAGGAAAATACCCGTGCGTCGTAGTCGGCTGATGTGGGTTTGAACTGTTTGACCGGTCGGTCTTTGAGTTTTGCTGTTTTGCGGTTGGCGGCGACTCGGGCGCAAGCTCTCACAGCTAGGTTGGCCGTTAATTTAAACTGTTCTCGAATCGCTTTGTAGACTTCCCCTTGAATGCGATTCTTGTTGGTAATTTTCGGGTTGACCGTCTGGTTGGCAAAATTGCAAGCCTTAGCAAATGCCTCCAGAGTTGCCTCGAGTTTGTCGCGGTGCTCTGGAGTTGGGTTGAGTTTACAGACAATGGTTAAGACTTGCTGTTCCATGCCGGTTATTATACACCTAGGTGAGATAAACGAGGACTCGGCGGTCTCTATTGCCGCTCGCGTCGATTTTCCTCCCCGCTCTGAAGAGACGGGGCTTCCAATCTCCCGACTCTCCTCGTGATGGGGAGATGATGGGATGATGAGGTGAGGGGATGATGAGGTGAGGAGATGATGAGATTTCACATCATCCCATCATCCGGTCAACATATTATTGTGATATACCGAGAAATTCTATGTCTGACGGAATCAACCGCATCGTCTTCGTTCCCCCACCGCAACTCGACGATCGAATCGAGACGCACCACGTTACCCGCGAGTTTCATCGAGAAGTTGGATATCGACGGGATTTCGAGGCCTATTGTCAGTGGTATCACGAAACCGCCGAACGCCACCGTCAGGAATTTCAGAAAATGCAAGGGGATATTAACATTTTCGGTTGGTTTTCCCGCCGTCGCTGAGGTTAGGACGTTTCTCCGTTCACCAATACTACGGGAACTGCACTCGTTTCTAAGACGGTTTTCGAGACGGAACCGACGAAGACGGTTTCCCAGGCGCGATGTCCCTGTTTGGCGATGACGATGTCGGTGACGCGGCGCGATCGCGCGATGTATGCAATGGTTTCGGGAATCACGCCGGGTAAGATGAGGAATTCGTGGCGGATGTCGGCGAGGAGTCGTCGAATTTGCGATCGCAAGTATTGTAACTCTTCTTCTTGGGGGCGATCGCTCACGTGCAATACTAGCACTTCGCCGTCGCTGCGACGGGCTAAATCCGCCGCTTTTGCTAATACCCGAGGTGCCATTTCCGAGGTATCGATCGCCGCTAAAAACACCGGGCGTCCGATGGTGGCGACTTTTGTGGGATCGACGGTTCCCCGTTTTAACAGCGTCGGCGCAAAGGTTTGCGTCGCCCAGGCTCCCAACGGCGCTGTTACTAAAATCGATAAGGCGGCTAAGGCTAAGATAACATCGCCCCCTTCAATGCCTCGCGCCAGGGGAATCGCGCCGATTGCGGCTTGAACGGTGGCTTTCGCCATGTTTCCCGGTAGCAGAAACAGCCGTTCTTTGCGGTTCCAGTCGCTTCCTAGGGTAGACAGCCACCAACCGATCGATCGCCCGACGAGTAACCCTACCGCTAACAGCAACAACCCCGGTAACAACACCGCCTCTAACACCTCAAGCTGCAACGTCGCCCCCAACAACACGAACAAGATGATTTCGGCGAGGGTCCAGAGGGCGTCGAATCCACCTCGCAACCGTCGCGCTAAAGGGGTGTCGAGTTCGATGAGGAAAAACCCCATCGACATTACTGCTAAATAGCCGGAATAGATGGGAATTGTTTTGTCTGCAAGGGTTAGAAATAAAGCGAGACAGGCGGCGATCGATAGGTCTTGAACGGCGGTTTGCGTCCAATTTTGCTTGACGAGAAGCGACACTAACAATCGGGCGGCGAGATAGCCGAAAACCACGCCTAATCCGATTTTGAGAAGGACTTGTAAGGGGAGAAGTTGCACGGGAGACAGGGAAATCGCCCCCAGCGTCAACCCGGTTTGTGTCTGTTGTTCGAGGAATCCCAGCAACAGGCTGAACACTAACAACAGCAAGACATCCGAGAGGGCGCTTCCTGTTAAAATCGCGTCGGGAATCCCTTTTTCGACGCCCCACCCGAGACTTTTGAGGCGCAACATCCCCGGAACGATGACGGCGGGGGATTCGGCGCCGATGATACAGCCGAGAAGCAGCCCTGTGGGAACGTCGAATCCGAACAGCAGGGTGGCGGTGACGGCGACGACGAGGGCTTCTGCGGTGGCGGGGAGAAATCCCAACCGCAACGCCACGGACCCTTGACGGGCGAGTTTGTCGCGATCGAGTCCCAATCCCGCTTTCATTAGTACGATGGTTACGGCGACGGTTCGCAAATCGTCAGCGGAAGCGAGAACCTCGGGACTCAGAACGTTTCCGATTTGAGGTCCGATGAGAATTCCGATAAGAATGGTTCCCACCAGGGGCGGAAGTCCGAGGCGACGGGCGATTTGACCGCCGAAAAAGCCCATCGCGAGAATCCATAAAGCACTGGCTAACATTCCGTTCTCCTTGAGAGGTTGAGTCGAATGGCCTCGTCTGGAGGTTCGGAACGCAGGTTAAAACGACTCCTACCCTCCAGTTCGACCTGGAAATGTAGGAGCCATCAGCCTTCAACTGTGCCGTTTGCGGCGGTTTGCAGGCGGTTGGGGCGAGCTCCATCGCCCGTTTTGAAAAAAACCTTATTTTTAAAATACCACTGCTACAGGGCTAAAGGAAAGCCATGCTGAGTCGAATTCTTCGTTCGGCAAAACTCCTGAGTTAAAATGCTCAGGGGTTCATAAGTATAGCAAATACCTGCGATCGACTATATTTTAATGATGGGTCAATTGCGTAAAATCGATCGCAAGATTCGCTAAAATCGAATTGTAACCCGATACGAAAACGATGGCTAGTCAATCGATCCCGCTCTCGATGGAAACCGCGATTCCTACGGCGGATCTCGATCGAACCTCGATCGAGTCCGTTATTTTTGACTTTGATGGAACGATCGCGGACACTTTAGAAACCATTGTTGAAATTATCAACGAACTCGCTGAAAGTTTTGGCTATCCTGAAGCCAGTCCTGAAGCGGTCGAACATTATAAAACTCTCAGTTCTCGACAAATCTTGAAGCAATCGGGGATTTCCTATTTTCAGCTTCCTTGGGTAATTTTTAAAGCCCAAAGACTTCTGAGCGATCGCATCGATCGCCTTCAACCTATTGAAGATATCGAATCTTCTTTAGTTGAGTTAAAACTCGCCGGGTTTCAACTGGGAATTTTAACCTCAAACTCGAAAAAAAACGTTCGTAAATTTTTAAACGCCAACGGACTCGAACCGTATTTCGATTTCGTCTATTCGGGATTGACCCTTTTCGGAAAAGAACGGCTGTTTCGCAAAACCATACGCCGGGAAAACCTCGATCGCGATCGCATCGTTTATATCGGCGACGAAACCCGCGACATCGAGTCGGCGAAAAACGTGGGAATTAAATCGATCGCCGTCAGTTGGGGATTCAATTCTCGCGAAGCCTTATCAAAATTCGATCCCGATTTCGCCGTCGATTCCCCCAAAGAACTCCTAGACGCCATTCGCACTCTCTAACCGTTTAATTCTCCCGGCTCTCTGTGTCTTCTGTGGCGAACTTTAAAACCTCAACTTTTCTAAAACCTCAACTTTTCTAAAACCTCAACTTTTCTAAAACCTCAACTTTTCAAGGATGAAAATACTCGTAAATCTGTTGCGCTAAGCGAATTCCAATTCCGGGGACTTCCGCCAACTGTTCCGGCGTCGCTTGCATTAAATACTCGATCGCATGAAAATGAGCCAATAACGCTTTCTGACGTTGAAACCCCAACCCCGGAATTTCATCGAGACGCGATCGCCGCATTCGTTCCGTTCGCTGCTGTCGGTGGAACGTCACCGCAAACCGATGCGCCTCGTCTCGCAACCGCCGCAACAACTGAACTCCCGGCTGTTCCGCCTCCGTCTCCAACGGTTGCGAATCCCCCGGAACGAAGATTTCCTCTCGCTGTTTCGCCAAACTCACCACGCAAATCTCGTCTAAAATTCCCAACTCTCGCAACGCTTCCACCACCGACGACAGTTGACCCTTTCCCCCATCGATGACGACGATATCCGGGTAATCTTCCTGCGACGAAATCTCTGGGGAGGGAATTTTGGCGTAATTGCGAAAGCGACGGCGAATCACCTCCGCCAAACTCGCGAAATCGTCGGAATGTCCCGCTGTCACCTCCGGGTTGCGGATTTTGTAGCGGCGATAATGCTGCTTCGCGGGGAGTCCGTTGAGAAACACCACCCGCGACGCCACCGCATCGGAACCCTGAACGTGGGAAATGTCGTAACACTCCAACCGTCGCGGAAGTTCTGACAAATCGAGAATTTCCGCTAAATCCTGCATGGCTTCGGTGTTGCGGCTGTCTTGTCGCTGCATTCTCGCCAGTTCGTAAGCGGCGTTGCGTTCCACCATCGCCAAGAGTTCGGCTTTTTGCTGTCTTTGAACCACTTGAAGGGTGACTTTTCGTCCCCGTCGTTGTGTCAACCAGGTTTCGAGAAGTTCGGTTTCGGGGAGTTCGTGACGAACCAGGATTTCGGAGGGAACGGCGACGGGTTCGATCGCGCGGTAGTGTTCTTCTAATACTCGTTGTAAAATCGCGCCGGGTTCTCCTGGCGTGGAAACAAATCCTAACCGTCCGACGAGTTTTCCGGCGCGAATTTGAAACAGTTGAATGCAGGCGTGACGGTCGCCGATGCTGACGGCTACGGCGTCTCGGGAAATGCGATCGTCGGGAAGTGCTACTTTTTGGTCTGCACCGAGAGATTGTAACCCGAGGATTCGATCGCGCAAGGCGGCGGCTTTTTCAAATTCCAACTGTTCGGCGGCTTGTTTCATTTGTTGCGTCAACGTCTCGAGGAGTTCTCCAGTTCGTCCTTGAAACACCATCGCCACTTTCTGCACGATTTTACGATAGTCTTCTGGGGAGATTTTTTCTTGACAAACACCGGGACAGCGTCCGATGTCGTAATTTAAACAGGGACGGTCTTTAAACAGGGGTTTGGGACGTTGACGCAGGGGAAAAATGCGTTTTACCGTTTTGAGGGTACTCCGCAACAATCGCGTATCTACGTAAGGACCGTAATAGCGGTCTTTGATGTTGGCGATGCGGCGTTTTCGGGTGATGAAAATGCGGGGATAGTCTTCCGACCACGTGATGCAAAGATAGGGATATTTTTTGTCGTCTTTGAGGAGGACGTTGAAGTGGGGTTGGTGTTGTTTGATGAGGTTGGCTTCTAACGCCAAAGCTTCGGATTCGGTATCGGTGACGATGAATTCGATATCGCACGCCTGACGTACCATCATGGCGATGCGATCGCTCAGTTGTTGGGAGTCGCGGAAGTACGATCGAACTCTCGATCGCAGTTTTTTGGACTTCCCAATATAGAGGATGCGATCGGCTTCATCTCGCATCAGGTAAACGCCGGCTTCGGCGGGAATTTCCTGTAAGCGGCGTTCGAGGCGTTCTGGGTTTTGGACGAGGGGGGTTTGATGGGTGGTGGCGGTCATTCCCAAAGTAGCGACGTCGTCTCTATCTATTGTAATGCTTATTTTCGGGCGTTCGCGAACCTCAAACCATCGATCGAGCGGCCGGTTCTGCATCCCCAAAATATTAGGTGGTAAAAACGACCGATTACCAGTGAATTTTGCCCAAAATAACTAAATATAAGGTTTTTATATTTTTTGATTTCACAAGAAAAAAATATATTTTACGATTTCGTAACTTTTGAATATTAAAGTCAAAATTAAGCAAAAAACCGTAGCTCAGGGAAGTGGATTTACATTGTAAATCTGCTGAATGCCCAAGTTCAAAAACTCAAGAATGTTGCTTTTCAACAGACTGACCTACGGAAGAGTTTAGATTGAGTGTTTTTTATATTTCCAAAAGTGGAGGCTTTGACCGATGAAGTTCGTGAAAATTTTAGGTTTTTTAATCGTTCCGACAATCGCCGGTTTGACGATCGCCAACCTTCGTCACGACGCAACAGTAGCATCCGTTTCACAACGCAACAGCATCAATTCGTTTCAGATCGCCGATCGCAATCTAACGGTAACGGGAACTATCGAGCGAGTTTGGGAAGACGGTTTCCGCCTCAACACGGGCGATCGTAACTATCACGTAGACAGTTGGGAAGTTTGTGGCGACAATACGGCGAGTCATTTGGCTCCTGGCGATCGCGTGACCGTGACGGGAGAATTAGAAGGTGGTGAATTCGATGCGTATGCGATCGTCAAAGACAACGGAACTCCCCAAGGTTTAGCCATTTGTCGTTAACACAAGACTCGACGTTCGGACAATTTCGACCCGAGCGTCGAATCTATTCGTTAAAGGTTTTCTTGGAGATACCGGGTATTTAAAACTTAGGAGTTTCACCCCGAGGACACATAGGGTCTTGAGTATTATGCAAGATTTAATGTTTTGGATTAAAATAATATGAATCTTTGTTTGATATTACAAAACAAGAATCAACATTAAGATTGGCGCGGTAACATCCTATTTCTGTAAATTGATGTATAGGATCTGAAGAGACAAGAGAGATGTCGAAGATTTCGAGAGAAAATCTGACAGTTACTTACCACAAATTAGCTCGAATTGCTATAGAAAAAAATCCTAATTTTCAAGCCAAAACCATAAAAATATGCTATACTAAAAAATAAGTTCGCCAGTAAAACCGATGGTTGTCAACCCTCTGCACTGGACTACAAGAGACCTCGACGCCATGCCAGACGATGGCGGTTGGAAACGCTACGAAATCGTTAACGGAGAACTGTTCGTGACTCGTGCGCCTCACCTTCGCCACCAAAGCGTCGCCGGAAAACTGCACGTTCGCTTAGAAATTTGGTCGGAACAAACCGGGTTAGGGAGTACCTTTCAAGCACCCGGCGTTATTTTTTCGCCCCAAGATGCCGTCATTCCAGATGTGGCTTGGATTCGCAAAGAAAGCCTAGAAAATGGAATTGATGACGCCGGACACTTAATCGTTGCGCCTGAGTTAATTGTAGAAGTTCTCTCTCCCGGCGAACTGAACGAGCGGCGAGATAAGGAAGTTAAGCGAAAACTCTATTCGTTGCATGGCGTTTGGGAATATTGGATTGTCGGTTGGCAACGCCAAACCTTAGAAGTTTATCGGCGTTCGGAAGCTCAACTTTCCCGGGTTGAAACGCTGTTTATAGGCGATACCTTGTCTTCGCCATTGTTACCGGGATTCAGTACGGAAATTGCGGCGATTTTTCAGTAGTAGCGGCTGTGTTTTCCCTTTGATATCGGTTTTTGAAGGATTTTCCCGCCGATGTACTCGCTGGCAGGTTACGTTTCGGGACGTTGAAGGAATTCCACTAACGATAGCATCGCGCCAACGCACAAACTCCCAAAATACAAAAGACCACGTACCAGCAAGATACAAAATGCGAACAGACTCTACCAGTAGAGGGATACCAACCTTCCGTCAAGCTTGTTAAGTGTTAAGTAATGTTGAAACGCTTGACAAATTTATGACTTTTACTCAATCTAACGTTCCCACCCCCGCACCTTTTGAAGCGGAAGCCACCGCTGACGAACTCCAATCTCGTCTGAACTGGGGCGAACCCGCGTTAACCATCATCGACGTGCGCGATCGCAACTCGTTTAATAAAGAAAGTATTCGCGGTGCCCTGTCGATTCCCATGTCAGAACTCGTCTCCGAAGCCCAAGCGAACTTCGAGACGATGCGCGATATCTACGTTTACGGCAACGACGACGAAGAAACGCGCCTCGCCGCGACTTCCCTGCGAGAAGCGGGATTCGATCGCGTCGCTGAATTAAAAGGCGGCTTAAACGGTTGGAAAGCCATCGCCGCACCCGTAGAAGGACACACTACCACCGAATACGTTTAATTGGTGAAGAACTCGACATCATCAAAATCCCCCCGACTGGGTTCGCCGTCGGGGGGTTTGGGGTTGAAATGGCATCGGCGTTACGGAACGCTAAACACGGCACTAGCCATCGGATTCACGCCTAACGTCTCCACGACGCATCGCAACAGAGCCAGTTTTTCCGTAGCGTTCGCCTCTTCCAAGGCTTGAAGAAATTCTTGGGCGGGGGGCGAGAGGTGGTAGTCTTCTGGTAAGGGAGCGATCGACCCCTCTTCAACGCCTCGACCGATTAAATGCCAGAAGACGAGTTTTTTATCGGTATACAACGCCCCGTACTCTCGTGAAAGCTGCGTATTCTCGTTTGACGCGATATCTTGCAGACATTCGCACTGTTCTTCAAAGGATTTGCCTTGAATGTTCTCGAATAAATTGCGAGCGAAGGTATCCGATTCGTCAGCGGCAGTAGTGCGAACCGCTGCCTCGAAATAGGAACGCATCTTCCACAGTAAGGCTAACTGTTCGTCAAGGGCAAAGCGAGGAAAATGGTCGATGGACTGTTCCAGTGTGTCGTTTTTAAAAACGGTGTGAGAAATCATATTCAGAATTCGATCGCGACTTACATCTATTTCTATTCGTAGCGAGATGGCGCGATCGCATTCATCTAACTTGCGAGAGACTTGTCGGGGATGAGGGGATAATGGGGAATTTCTGCACCCGATCGTCTCAACTTTCCGATTCCGAACCGTTCGAGGAAATATTATCTGATAAACTATCGCCCAAAACGGGTTCGAGGGCTTCTGAGAGGGCTTTCGGGTCCATAAAGACTACTTTAGAATTATCGCTCTTGCTGAGTTGGGTTGTCGAGTCAACGTAGCGTTGAGTGATAAAAAAATGTAGGATTTCGCGGGCGTTATGTCTCGACTCCAAGGCTCGAGCAATTTGATTCATATATTCGGCGGTTCCTTCGGCTTCTAAAATCGACGCTCGCTTTTTAATTTCCGCCGCTCGCTCCATTTCCATCGATTCGAGAACCGTTTCAGAGGGCTTGATTTTTTGAACGTCTACTCGGGTTATTTTTACGCCCCAATTTCCCGTTTCGTCGTCCATTTTTTCTAGCATCACTTGGTTGATTTCACCGCGAGCCGTTACCGTGCGATCGAGTTCTCGCTGTCCGATTTCCGACCCTAAAATCGTACTGACCCGATTTTGAATGGCTGCGGCTACGTCTTCGATTTCGTAATAGGCTTTTTCCAGGTCTAAAATCCGCCAGTAAACCACCGCTTGCACTTCTAAAGAAACGTTATCTTTGGTAATTGCCCGTTGTGGTTCGATTTCAATAAACTGTTCCCGCATGGTATCTTCCCACACGATGCGATCGAAAAACGGAGCGGTCATGTTCAATCCTGCGTTAAGGGTTCGATGATATTTCCCCAACCGTTCGACTAAGGCTTGGTTGCCTTGGTTGATAATTTTGACGCCTCCGGCTGTATATCCCACTAATCCAAGAACGATGGCGGCCAGCAACGACGAATACATCGATCGATCTCCTTCAAGAATACTTTTAAAATTTTAAAAATTTAACTCAATTTTAGCTTGGAATTTAGTTTTCACTTTAACTTGAATTTGACTCGATCGCACCGCAAAATCCTGAGTGGCGCAGAAAACTTTTCGAGATTAGGCATTGACAAAATCTACAAAATATGTATTAAAAGACCAGATCCCCGGCATCTCCAAGATGCCGGGGATCTCACACAGCCGTTGACCTATCTTGTTTGAGCGGGTTTCTGCGTAAGTCCATCCGAGTCGAGCTGGGTACGTTCGTGAGAATTTCAGGGTCTAGGGTTCGATGGGCATTTCCCATAACTTCACAGTTTTATCGACGCCGCCACTGACGAGTTGGCGACCGTTCGAGGCAAACGCCAAGGCGCTGACTTGGCCTCGGTGTCCGCGAAAAACGTACTCCCGTTCTCCAGTTTTCACGTTCCACAGATAAATCTCGTCACCGCCGCCGACGAGATAACGACCATCTGGCGCAAAGAGAACCGTACTGACATCGACTTGTGTGTTTTCGAGTCGATCGATCTCCGCACCGGGAAAGACGTTCCACAGACGCACGGTATTATCGGCGCCGCTGCTGGCGATGGTGGTGCCGTCGGGGGACAGTGCCACCGATCGCACCCCAGCTTCGTGACCCGTGAGAGCGCGAATTTGCACCCCCTGGCGCACGTTCCACACCCGCAGCGTTTTATCTTCACCACCGCTGACGAGGGTAGAAGCATCGGCGGACAAGGCTAAGCTGGTGACGGCGCCCGTATGACCCTGTAAAGTGTGAAGCACGCGACCGCTGCGTAAGTCCCACACGCGAATGGTGCGATCGTCGCTGGCACTCACGATAATGTGGCCGTCGGCGGAAATCACGATATCGTTGACGGCTTTGGTGTGGTTGTTGAGCGTTAACTTGCGAATTCCCGTGCGGGTGTCCCACAGGCGAATCGTCGTATCTTGGCTGGCGGTGACGATGGTGTTACCGTCGGGGGTAAAAGCGATCGCTTTGACCCAACTTTCGTGAACCGATCGCTCGTTGAGGAGAACCCCGTTTTTCAGCGCGATAATCCCCAGAGTTTGAAAACTACCGCTGACCACGATGTTGTTTTGAGGCGACACCGCTAAACCGTAAACTTGTCCGACGTTGCGGGCCAGCACTGTATCGAAAAAGCCACTACTGGGGAAAGACACCAGGGGAAACCACGGCGTTGCCGGAAATAGAGCGTAACGCCAATAGCTGTAAATTTGCGAAATTGCCAACAGCGCGATCGCGCCTCCGACTGCCGACGTCCAAGACAGTTTCAGCCGTTGGCACCAGTCGGCCTGACGGTGTCGCAGGCGAGATTGAATGCCGCGTCCCCCCGTACTGCGAAATCCCGAACCGGTCGATCGTAAATCCGGCGTACCGCTGCGATACAATCCGGAATCCGTGGGTAACGCCCGAGCCTTGCGGGGGGGGTTGGAGGAGGGAGGGGCTGAAGCCTCCTCGTTCCCTTTGAAGGGCCATTTAAAATTCGTCGGCGAGGCTGACAGTTGCGATTCGGCCTCGTCCAAAGACCGCAAAATCATTTGAGCGTGTTGGGGACGGTTGCCGGGAAACGGCGCCATCATGTAGTCGATGATGTCGGCCAGAGCCTCGGGAATCTGAGGAGCGCCGTCTCGCCACTGGAGTTTTCCCGTGCGGGGATGTTCGGGAAATTCCGTCGGTTTTTTCCCCGTCATCAAGTAGACAAAGGTGCGGCCGAGGGCGTAAAAGTCCGACTGGGGAACGGCTTTTCCGTTAATTTGTTCGGGAGGGGTGTAGCCGGCTGAGATAATTTCCGTGACGTTTTGGCCGCCACCGACTTTGTTGAGATAGGTTCCCGTCACTTCCCGCGCCGTTCCGAAGTCGATGAGAACGAGCTGTCCCTGGGGACGGCGCATAATGTTATGGGGTTTGATGTCCCGGTGGAAGTAATGCTGTTTGTGGACTTGTTCGAGAATGTCCACCAGTTGCTTGAGCCATTCGACCGCCACCTTTTTATCGATCGGCTCGTTTTTGCGTTCTTCGAGCCATTCGGTGAGGTTCAATCCCTCGATTTTTTCCATAACCAAGCAGTGAACGGGTTCTTCGCTGTTGGGCGGCCAGTATACGAAGTACCCGTCCGGTTCGACTTTAGGGATACCGGGATGGCTGAGGCGGCTGAGAACTTTGGCTTCTTGTTGAAACAGCGAAACGGCTTTGGGATGGTTTTTGTAGAGAACTTTGATAACTTTTCGTTTTTTCCCTTCTGCCGCTTCAAAGGTTTTACCGAAACCGCCACTACCGAGCAACCCTAAAATCCGATACCGATTTTGCAGCACCAAGTCCGCTCCGCAATGGGGACAGACACGATCTTTCGGATTGGGCTGTTCGGCAGGGTTAGGGCATTGGGGGTTAATGCAATAACTCACGGATAGCAGCTGACCCGGCACAAAAGTTAGGGGCTTATGTTGGCTTGGACGAATTCAACGACTTGACTCAAACGAGGGGAACGAGAATTCCTCCCGATTGTTCCTTGAAAGTCTGGCTTTTGCAGAACGCTCGATGGGGAGTCGAGGAGCGAAGGGCTTGTCGGAGGACGGCTCGGCTCCTGAAATCGTTGGGATTCCCCACATCTGGATTCGTCTGGGACGGGAGAAATGCCCCCGATGAGGCGAACTCACAACTGTGGGTGGTTTAACGGTTGGGGAAAGCACTCCGCTAACCCTGACTTTAATTTACCTTACTGAACCTGGTTTCTGTTGGCTGTTTTCAGTTTATCGTACTGGCCGGGTTCTCATCGCCTTGCCACTCAAGGCGATGAGATTTCTCTAGAATTTCTCTAGAAAAAGCGGAAAACCCGAAGCCTGTCGCTTCGGGTTTTCTTAGGAGAAAGGGAACGGCTTGGGAGTTTGCCCTAACGACGAGAACCACCGAGGTGGGGGAGGAATACGGTGACGGCTTCGCCATCGTCGTTGACGATATCGTGGGATTCAAAGCCTAAGCGATCGCCGACTGTACGCCGCCGCGAGCGACGGTGCGAAGAATTTCGTAGAGAACTGGAGGTGGCACTGTCGCCAGTCCACGGTTGAGGGGTGGCTCGATCGAGCGCAACGACAGATCTGGCCATGAGATGTTTTCCTCCCTAAAAAGGTGTTTCAGTTGTCGATCGCGTTCCGGACAACTGAGGCGATCGCGTTTGATACGATTGCCCACTTACTTAAAAACGTTTCGATCGCACGAACAGAGGGGCTATTCTCAACGAATTTGAAACCGCTTTTGTGGTTTTTTAACCCAATTACCTCGAAGGTTTGCGATCGATCTTTTTACAATATTAGTATACCGCCATCGCTCGGTCACATCAGAACCTTCGAGTCAAAAGTTTACAAAAAAAACTTCTCCCGAAAACTACGATGGCACGGATGTAACCGCGCTTACAAAATCAACCCGTCCCCGCGAAATATCAGTAATCCGGTTGATGTTCCGGCTCTGGGGATCGCATCTTACTCGGCGATCCCCACTAGAGAGTTACCGTTAGAAGCGGCGCGATCGCACATCGTCCCCGTACTGTCGAACCGCTTCGGAAATACTGTTCCGTAAATTTGCGTAAACCTTGGCAAAGGGCGGTTGGCGATCGGACCAACCGAGCAAATCGTGGGTCACTAAAACCTGTCCGTCACAGCCAGAACCGGCCCCGATCCCGATCGTGGGAATCGTCAGTTTGTGAGAAATCGTATCGGCTAAAGTGGCGTCCATATGTTCGAGAACCAAGGCGAAGACCCCCGCCCGTTCCAACGCCAAGGATTCCGAAACCAACCGCGACTCCTCAGCGGCCGTCGTCCCTTGCTTGCGATAGCCCAACTGATGCACCGATTGGGGCGTCAACCCCACGTGACCCATCACGGGAATTCCCGCCCGCACCAAGACAGACACCGTTTCCGCCATGGCCGGATACCCGCCTTCGAGTTTCACCGCCGCCGCCCCGGTTTCCTTCAACACGCGGCCAGCCGATCGCAACGCCTGCTGCGGACTCTCCTGATAGGTCAAAAACGGCAAATCCACCACCACCAACGCCTCTTTGACGCCGCGACGCACGGCTTTGGCATGGTGCAACATCTCATCTAACGTCAAGGGTAACGTCGTTTCGTAGCCCAACGCCACCTGCGCCAGAGAATCCCCCACGAGAATCACATCCACCCCCGCCTCGTCCAAAACCTTGGCGATCGCGTAATCCCAGGCGGTCAACGCCACGATCGAACGGTGTTCGTTTTTCCAACGCACCAACGTGCGGGGTGTCACGGTCATATCTCAATACTCAAAAAGGTCGCAATTTCAAGGGTTTCCCATCCCCGGCCGGAATGCGGCTCGTTATTTTAAGTCTAGCGAAAAGTGGCGACTCCACGGCCGCGATATCCTAGATCCTAGAGGGAACCGAGGCCCCGGCACCACGGAACACCCCCGACGCAGCCCGCCACCGAGACCGAACCGTGTTCCATCGATCGCTCCTCAGCCAACTCTCGCAAAAATTTTCTCTGCGAACGGCTATCGCCATTCCGTTCGCCCTGCAACTGGTTGCCTTTACGGGATTGGTGGGGTACTTGTCTTACCAACAGGGACAACAGGCCATTCTCGACCTTGGCACCCAACTCCAAGACCAAGTGACCCGCCGCATCGTCCAACATCTCGAAGACTATCTCGAAACCCCCAGCCAACTGATCGCCCTCAACGCCGCTGCGGTCGAGTCCGGACGCCTCGACCCCAGGAACCTCCCGGCGACGGGACGGTATTTCTGGCAGCAAATGCAGGTGTTTGAGGTCAGCGACCTCAATTTCACCAGTGTGGACGGGGAATTCGTAGGGATTCGCCGCCAAGAGGACGGTCGCCTCGTCCTCACCGAACGGGATTTCGATCGCGACCCCGCTTTAGTCTACGAATACCAACTCAACCGCTTGGGCGATCGCGTCACCGTTCTCGACACCCTCGAAAACTACGACCCTCGCCGTACTCGCGGCTATCAGCAAGCGGCGAACCGGGGAGAGTTAGTCTGGACTCAAGGGCCGGTGAGGTCTCCGGGCGAGAAAAGCCCTTCTGTTTCCGCCAGCTATCCCCTCTACGACGACAACGGAGACTTCCTCGGCGTCGTCGGGGTCGATTTGCGCCTCTCTCGCATCGCACAGTTTTTGCGAAATCTGAAAATCGGTCGCGCCGGACAAGCCTTCGCGATCGATCGCCAAGGGGTGTTAGTGGCCACCTCGGGAACCGATTCCTTTCTGGCCGCCGACGATAGCCCCCTGGGGGGCATTCGCGCCACCGAAAGCCGCGATCGCACCGTGCAAGCGGCCGCCAACCACCTCGTCCGTCGCTTCGGCAATTTAAACCAAATCGAGGAAACGCAAATTTTGCAATATCGCTTGCAAAACCATCGGTATTTCCTGCAAGTGTCGCCGTTTCGCGACCCCAGCGGCCTCGATTGGTTGGTGGTGGTGACGGTACCTCAAGCGGATTTTACCGACGCCGTTCGCACCAACGCCCGTATCACGGTCTTGTTGTGCGCCTTCGGCTTGGCCGTGGCCACCCTCGTGGGGTGGCAAGTGTCCCAAGGCATCGTGCGCCCCCTGCGGCGCTTGACGGAGGGCTTGCGGAAGTTGGGATCTCACTGGCAAACCCTTTCCTTACTCGATGTCCGGGGGGGATTGCTGCTGCGAACGCGGGAAATTAAAACCCTGTTAACCACGTTTAACCGCACCGCCGCACAACTGCAAACTCAATTGGCAACACTGGAGTCGGAAAATGAATCCCTTCGAGAAACCGATCGACTCAAAGACCTCTATTTATACAACTTAGCCGAAGAATTCCAGCCCGCTATTCAAAAAACCATCGACAATACTAAGGCACTCCTCGAACAGGGCGATCGCTACCCCCCGGAAGACTTACAACGGTTCGATCGCGTGGTTCGCGCCGGAAACCGCCTCTTAGAGTTGATGCAGGATATTTCCGATCTCACCAAAATTCACTCGGGACAACTGACGCCGAACCTCGAAGCCGTCGATATCCAATCCTGTCTCGACGGCGTTATCGCCCAGCATCGCCAAGAACTCGAAACCAAAGGCTTGCAACTGTCCCGTCACGATTTTCCCCCGCCCCTCTACGTTCGCGCCGATCGCCAAATGCTGCAACAGGTGTTGTCGATCGTCTTGGAAAACGCCATCCAGTTTACGGAATCCGGCGAAATCGACATTCGCACCGCCATCACCGCACCGATGGGCAAAACCAGCTATCACGAACTGCCCGAGGCGATTATCTCCATTTCCGATACGGGAATCGGCATCGATCCCAACCAACAAGAGAAGTTGTTTCAACCCTTTGTCAAACTCGAAGGCTGTCCCGAACACTTTCGCGGTCCGGGGTTGGGGTTAGCCGTGGCTAAGAGTTTGGTGGAGTTGATGCGAGGACAGATTTCTCTAGAAAGTGAAGGGATCGATCGTGGAACCACGGTGAAGATGATTCTTCCCATCGGTTCCTCGATTTGATTCCTCGATTTGATTCTGTATCCAATCTGTCTCTGAGCGTGAAAACTTTCTTGGGTATTGACTTTTTACCACAAATGTGGTAATAGAATTTCTCGCCTAAGATCCCCGGCATCTCGAAGATGCCGGGGATCTAGAGCGCAACAGATTAACTCAAGAGGTGATACGGAACCCGTTTCCGATAAGCTGGGTTTCAAAAAGTCTTCAACCCCATCCCCCGAATTGGGGAAAACCAGTATTTGAGATTTGGATTCCCTATGAATTCCCTATTCGTTGCAATTCACAAAAAATCGTTTACAACAAATACAAAATCGTAAACAACACGATCCAAACAATATCGACAAAGTGCCAGTACAACTCCGCCGCTTCCGGACCGAAATGGCTTTCACTGCTGTATCGATCGCCGTCGATCGATCGCACCAAAACCGCCCCGATTAACGCCAACCCAAACGTCACGTGCAGACCGTGAAACCCGGTCAAAACGTAAAACGTACTCGTAAACAAATTGTCCGTCAAACTAAACTCGTTGGTGAAATACTCATATCCCTGACCCAACAAGAACACCGCCCCCATCAACGCCGTAATCGCGAACCACTTTCGCATTCCCGAAACATCGTTTTGACGGATCGCCCGATTGCCCCGATTCATCACAAAACTACTCGAAACCAGAATAATCGTGTTAACCGTCGGTAACAACAACTCCAACTCCGGCGTCCCTTGAGGCGGCCAAACATCCGCCACCGCACGAAACGTTAAATACGCCGCAAACAAGCCGAGGAAAATCATCGACTCAGCGAACAGAAAAACATAAACGCCAAAAATACGATAGTCGGGATGGTCGCCGTGGCCGGACGCTTCAGCATGTTGGGGCGTCACCATCGCAGTTTGAGACATATCCACAGTAGAACCTTGCATCACTCTCGCCTTTCAATTCCTGATTTTCGATAAGTTTCCAACCGAAATCGGTTTCTCCCATCAGGACGTTACAGGAAACGTCCCTACAGTATTTGGGTCTCCGCCGTTTGCGGGGGAAAATGTATAGCAAAATACAAATACCTGGAGAATCGAGAGCCAAAACCCCTGAAATCTCGTGAAGTCAGTTTTTCTGTCACCCTAAACGGCGAAGAGCCCAGTATTTCCGGTTTGACTCGGCGGACACTTACAATTCCGCTTTCACTTCCGCCAGCAAATCGGAAACCGACTGGTCTTCCTTCGGTTCGCGATCGATCCCATAATCGTAAGGGCCCGACCACAACACCGGCTCTTCCTCAAAGTTTTCGATAATCGGCGGCGAACTGGTTTGCCACTCCAACGTCAAAGCGTTCCAAGGATTCGCACTGGCTTGGGGACCCCAAAACCAACTCCACACCGCATTAATCAAAAACGGTACCGTCGAAATCGCCAAAATAATCGATCCCACCGTACAAATCTGATTGAGAAACGTCAGTTCGGGATCGTATTGCACCACCCGGCGGGGCATCCCCTGCAATCCCAAAATGTGCATCGGGAAAAACGCCAAATTGAAGCCGATAAACGTGAGAACGAAATGGACTTTGCCCCAAAACTCGTTCATCATCCGTCCCACCATTTTCGGGAACCAGTGGTACAGTCCCGAATAAATGCCGAAGACGCTACCCCCGAAGAGGACGTAATGGAAGTGGGCGACGATGAAATAAGTATCGTGAACGTGAATGTCAAACGGAACCGAAGCCACCATGACGCCGCTGAGTCCGCCGACGAGGAACATCGACACGAAGCCCAAACCGAACAACATGGCACTGTTGAGGCGAATTTTGCCGCCCCATACCGTCGCCACCCAACTAAACACTTTAATTCCCGTCGGAACGGCAATCACCATCGTGGCCGCCATAAAGAACACCCGCAACCATCCCGGCGTTCCGCTGGTGAACATATGGTGCGCCCAGACGATGTTTCCCAAAAAGGCGATCGCAATACTGGAATAAGCGATCGCCTTATATCCGAAAATCGGCTTGCGGGCGTGAACGGGTAAAACGTCCGAAATCAACCCGAACACCGGCAAAATCATAATGTAAACCGCCGGGTGCGAGTAAAACCAAAACATATGCTGGTAGACGATGGGATCGCCGCCCCCCGTGGGATTGAAAAACGCCGTTCCCGCGATGAGGTCGAAACTCAGCAGAATCAACGCCCCCGCCAACACGGGAGTCGAAACCAAAATCAACAGCGACGTAGCCAGCATCGCCCAGCAGAACAAGGGCATATCGTAAATCGACATCTCCTTAATCCGCATTTTGAAAATCGTGGTAACGAAATTAATCCCCCCTAAAATCGACGAAGTTCCCAACAGCAAAATGCTGAGAATCCACATCATTTCGCCCACCTGACCGCTAATTAAACTCAGCGGCGGATAGGACGTCCACCCCGCCACGGGGGGATTGTCGATTAACAGGCTGGTTAACAACAGCAAGCCACCGGGGGGAATCAACCAAAAGGCGATCCCATTGAGAACGGGAAACGCCATGTCTTTCGCCCCGATTTGCAACGGAATCAGGTAGTTGGCAAAGGCGGCACCGGCCGGAACGATCCATAAAAAGATCATCATTGTCCCGTGCAGGGTCAGCACGCCGTTATAGTTTTCGTAGCCTAAAAAGTCCGGATTTGGCGTTGCCAGTTCGATGCGAATGCTGGTGGCCATCGCCCCAGCAATCAGGTAAAACACGAAGCTGGTGACGAAATATTGAATGGCAATAACTTTGTGGTCGGTACTGAAGCCGAAAAAGTCTTTCCAATGTCGCTCTTTGTGTTCCGGTTCGCCATTGGGTGGTGTGGGGTTCGGTTCGATCGATGTTGTTGTGGTCATACGTGAAGTCGTGAAATGTCGCGCAGTTTTTGAGGTTCGCTTGGATTAGGAACGAAACCCAGTTTTTACAACCCAAATTTGGCTCTTCGCCGTTTAGGGTGACAGAAAAACTGACTTCACGAGATTTCAGGGGTTTTGGCTCTCGATTCTCCAGGTATTTGTATTTTGCTATACATTTTCCCCCGCAAACGGCGGAGACCCCCAAATTTGACAAACTGTCTAAAATTACAAACTGTCTAAAAACTGTGATGGGCGTGAAGAGAAGCCAAGGTTTCTGAAGTAACGTTCCAATCGGCGGTGTGGGCTTGCAGGCGATCGATCTCGGACGGTACGTTTAACGCAGTCGCCACCGTCGGCGTCTCCTCCGCTTGTTGGGCGATTTGCGATCGCAGCCATTCGTCAAACTCCTCCGGCGGTTGAACGACGACTTGCGTTCTCATGGCACCGTGATAGGCCCCGCAGAGTTCCGCGCAGATGATGGGATAGGTTCCCGCCACCTCCGGCTTGAACCGCAGTTCCGTTTCCCGGCCGGGAATCGCGTCTTGTTTCAACCGGAATTGAGGCACCCAAAAGGCATGAATCACGTCTTGGGCGGAAATATTCAGTTGGATATCTCCTCCGGCGGGAACGTGGAGTTCTCCAGACACCACGCCGCTATCGGGATAGGTGAAAATCCAGGCGTATTGAAGTCCCAAGACATCCACATTGAGTTGGGCGTTGCGTCCTTGCGTCGCGGGAGACGCCCCCACGCCGAGGGCGACCTCTTGTCCCTCGTCCAGAGTCGCCGCCATGGCCGAACCGGGGGCGAGGGCTGTTTTCTGAGGTCCGGGGTCTCTCGAGGCTGCGGGGTCGAGTCCCCCCATTTCGTTGTAAACCTCGAAGCTATAGACGGATAACACCAGGACGATGACCACCGGAATCGCCGTCCAGACGATTTCTAAGCCGATGTTGCCTTCGATCGCCGGACCGTCGGTGTTGTCGCCCGGTTTTTGACGAAATCGAACGATCGAAATCAAAATCGCCCCTTGGATGAGGAGAAACAACCCCGTGGCGATGGTCATCATCGTATTGAACAAACCATCAACTAAGGGGGCTTCCTCGGAGGCGGCGGCTGGCATCCAGCCGTGATTCTGTCCGTACCACAGACTGATGAGCGTGATGAGGATGCCAGCGATGAGCGTATTAATGGAAGTGGGTAGTTTCACGTAGTATCGTTTCCTCTTGTGGTACTCGCGATCGAGTTAAGACGAACGGTTTTTCTGGCCGCAAGCTGTGCCTTGCTGGCGGGGCAAGCCAACAGCCCGAGCCTCTCTGTTACACAGTAAAACAGCTTTTTTAATGCTGTGACGAAATTGATAAATCTTTAGATTTTTTTTGGAAAATCTTAGGGTTTTCCGTTTCTTAAAATCGTTAATCGATACTTAGCAATATACGAATTAGTTAAACTGTAAAAGCGATTACGGATTTCGAGCAACTTTTCCTCTTTGATGTCAAAAAATGCTTAAAAACGCCCGATTTGCAGTGCTTTACTGACTGCCGGACGTATTTTATATTGTTTTAATTTTTACTTAAAAGGAATAGGTTCAGAAAAAATTACACAGCTTCACAAAACGTTGGCAATCTAAAACATTTCTAAAACTCTTGCTCTTGGAAAATAGAAAGGCTCTAAGGTAAAACTAATGCAAGTTTGCAGTCAAACCACTGGACGAGGGGGAAATCCCGCCCTCGAAATCTGGAAAAGTTCGATCGCCCCCTCGATCGATTTCCCCTTACCAAAACCCTTTCAAAACCGCATCCGAAAGCGCTTCCCGACCCCCTGACGTTCGATCGACTCCAAACATCGATGGCACATTCGATACTGACCTCCTCCCTCACCTTCGAGATTTCCGAGAACGAATCCGCCGCCACCGGCCGCGTGCGGCGTCTGATTTGGAAAATCGCGATCGCCACCGTCGTCCTGATGGCCATCGGTAGCGCCACCCGCGTCGCCAACGCCGGCCTCGCCTGTCCCGACTGGCCCCTCTGCTACGGACAACTCGTTCCCACGGCGCAAATGAACCTGCAAGTCTTCCTCGAATGGTTCCATCGCCTGGACGCCTCCCTCATCGGCGTAATGGCGATCGTCCTCGCCGCACAAAGCTGGTGGTGGCGTCGGGAACTCCCCAACTGGCTGCCCTGGATGTCCCTCGTCGCCCTCGGACTCATCATCTTCCAAGGCATTCTCGGCGGTCTCACCGTCACCGAACTCTTGCGCTTCGACATCGTAACCGCCCACCTCGGCACCGCCCTCCTCTTCTTCATCACCGTTCTTTCAATGGGCGTCGCCTTACTGCCCTACCGAGGTACCGGAACCGCAACCTCCCTGCGTTGGGTGTCCCTAACCGGAGCGATTCTCGTATACCTACAAAGTCTCATCGGCGCCCTCGTCGCCTCCCAGTGGGTGTTACACCAATGCCTGAGTTACCAAAATCTCTGCGCGGTGATGAACAGCCACATCCTCGGCGTCGTTCCCCCCACCCTCACCGTTCTCGTCTTAGTCCTGTGGGCGTTGCGGACGCCCGCCTTAAGCCAACCCCTGCGCGTCCTGGCCAAACTTTCCGGCGGACTGGTGTTCCTACAAATCGGCTTAGGCGTCGCGACGTTCTATCTGCGCCTGCAAGTCGAACCCCTCACCGTATCCCACCAAACCATCGGCGCATTGCTGCTAGGGTCTCTCGTGGCGTTCACCGTCCTGGCCTTTCGAGACGCCCAATTTGGCAAAGCCTAACGAACTCTCCTCCGTTCTCAATTCTCAATTGTCAATTCTCAATTATTGGCCCATTCATGCAGAATCTCATCACTTCAACGACCGAACGGCATCACAGCAATATATTCCAAGTTTTCTATAGCTATTACCAACTCACGAAACCGCGCATTATCGTTTTACTCCTCGTGACCACCGCTGCGGGACTTTTCCTCGCGGCCAAGGGTCAAGTCAATCCTGTGCTGTTGTGCGCGACCTTACTGGGAGGATGGTTAGCGGCCGCCGCCGCCAACACCATTAACTGTCTGTACGATCGCGACATCGATAAAATCATGGAACGGACGAGTCTGCGGCCGTTACCCTCCGGGCGCGTGCGTCCCAGTCACGCCCTGATTTTCGCCGGAACTTTAGCCACGCTGTCTTTCGTCATTCTGGCCACGGTGGCTAACCTGACGGCGGCGTTCCTCGCTCAGTCGGGGATTGTCTTCTACGTTTTGATTTACACCCACTGGCTGAAACGCCATACGGTTCAGAATATCGTCATCGGCGGTGCGGCGGGGGCGATTCCGCCGCTGGTGGGTTGGGCTGCGGTAACGGGCGATCTCAGTTGGGCGGCGTGGATGTTGTTTCTCATCGTGTTTTTGTGGACGCCGCCGCATTTTTGGGCGTTGGCGATTTACATTCGCGATGAGTATTCCGAAGTCGGGGTTCCTATGTTACCGGTGGTGGAAGGAAACGAGGTGACGGTGAAGCAAATTTGGTTGTATACCTGGTTGATGTTGGCTTCGACGGCGGCGTTGGTGTATCCCCTGGGGGTTTGCGGTGCGGTTTACGCGGCGGTGGCTGTACTGTTGGGGATTCCGTTTGTGAGGAAAGCCCGTCAGCTTTTGGGCGATTGTGAAAATCGCGAGGTGGCTCGATCGCTCTTTAAGTATTCGATTCTCTATATGATGCTGTTGTGTTTGGGCATGGTTGTTGATAGTTTGCCCTGGGCGCATCATATTAACTATACGGTGGCGGAGAATTTGCAAACGTTACTCGGCGCGTTTTCGGTGGGTTTCTGAGATTCCATCGATTGTTTGAGACGTGGATTTGCATCAGATCCTGCATCAGATCCCCGGCATCTTGAAGATGCCGGGGATCTATAGCAATCCTGAATGGTTTGCAGAAACAGATCGGCTGAAAACCCCATACCGAAACGATTCATATTGAAAGCAATCCCCAAACAAAGTCTATAGTGTAGTGATTGGTAATGGTGAAAGACCTGAAAAAGTCGTAGATTTCCGTAAATTCCTAAAAAAAAGGTTAAGTACGTAGTTGATGCAACAAAACTATGTAAGCATTGGCTATATAGCAATCCCAAATGGTTTGCGGAAACAGATCGGCTGAAAACCCCATTCCGTAACGATCTATCCTGAAAAGAAGCCGCAAACGAAGTCGTACTGCTATAGATAGGAGATACACCCCTGGGCGCCAGCACAACTCGGCGAACTTGACGAGTTTAATGACAATTTAATGAAAATTTAATCTAACTCCAAACCCAGTATTTCTAAAGATTTTTGCAATACTTCTTTCGGACGAAACGGCTTCGTCATATAAAGGTCTGCGCCCGCTTCTATACCTTGATTTTTATCGAACTCCTGACCTTTGGCGGTTAGCAGAATAATGTAAGTTTCGCTAAAATTCCACTCTTTTTTGACAATTTGGCAAACCTCAAAACCGTTTTTCTTGGGCATCATTACATCCAAAAATACGAGTTGAGGCTTCTCTTCTTTAATAATTTCTAATGCTTCCAAGCCGTTCTGTGCCGTCAGCAAGTCAATTCCTTCGTCTTCTAAGTCTTCTAAGGCTTGTTCTAGCAAAATTCTAATGTTCGGCTCGTCGTCAACAATTAAAACTTTTGGCTCCATTTTAATCCTCTTTCCAATAAATTAAATGAGATTGCAAATTCGATTTTACATCGATTCGTTTTGGTCGCCCAGCAAGACGAACAAAACGTTTTCTAATCCCTTCTCAAACCGTAAGGTTTTGACGATATCGTGTTGTTTGGAAAAACCTGAATCGATCGCGATAATATCCGGTTTGAGCGAGAGGGCTTTGTCGATACAGTCTCGGTCGGTGGCGGCTTCGGCGACGCTGTAGCCTTGGGCTTCGAGAACTTCTGTGAGAATTTTCAAGGTCGAGGCGTCGCGATCGACCACCAACACCTTTTTCCGCGACGATCCCTCCGACAGCAACGACCCCACTTCTTGCAACAACCCTTGTCGATCGATCGGTTTGGTGAGGTATCGATCGACCCCCACCCGGAACCCCCGTTCGCGATCTTCAACGATCGACAACACCAAAATAGGAATCCCCATCATCTGCGGTTCGTTCTTCAACACCGCCGCCACGTCGAAGCCGTCAATATAGGGCATCATCACATCGAGGACGATGAGATCCGGGCGCGATCGCTTCACTTGTTTAATCGCCTCCACCCCATCAGAGGCCTGTTTCACCTGATATCCCTGGGTTTCGAGAGACTGACGCAACAACTCCCGCACGTGGTCGTCGTCGTCCACCACCAAAATCGTCTTGCGAGATTTCCCTGTATCGGTGTCGCTGGCGGGGGTGACATGTTCCCGTAACTGGTGCATCAAGGGCGCGATGTCGATTTGCGGTTGTTTGTCCGAGGTTGGGGATTCCAAGGCGTCTCTGACAGGTAAGGCGAAGGCGAAAGTACTCCCTTCTCCCAACTGACTTTCCACCCAAATGCGGCCGCCGTGGTGTTCCACAATTTGCTGACAGATGGGCAATCCCAACCCCGTCCCTTTGGGTTTGTCCGTGAGGGTTTCTCCCACCTGTTTGAACTTGTCGAAGACTTTATCGATATCTTCGGGGGCGATGCCGATTCCGGTATCTCGGATGCTGAGGTAAATCTCGTTTCCGCGACGTTGGACGCGACAAGTCACCGCCCCCTCGTCGGTGAATTTGATGGCGTTAGACAGTAAGTTGATGACCACTTGAATCAGTCGATCGCGATCACCCTGAATCTCCGGTAAATCCGGTTCCACCTCCCGCTGAATTTGTAAGTTTTTCTCGTCCAGTAACGAGGACGTAGCCGCCAAAGCGCGATCGAGTAACTCTTCGACCGACAAAGGCGCCATCTTCCACTCCACCTTTCCGGCTTCCATTTTGGCGATGTCCAACACATCGTTAATCAACGCCGTGAGTCGTTCGGCTTCCGAGATGATGATGTCCAAATTCTGCCGCACGCGCCGCAGGTGTTTTTGGATCTTTCGATCGCCCTCGGGAAGGAGCGGAAACACCCGTTCTTCCAGCTTTTCTTGAATAATCGCCGCAAACCCCAACACCGACGTCAGCGGCGTTCGCAACTCGTGAGACACCGTAGAGATAAAGTCGGTTTTCATGCGATCGACCTCCTTCTCTACCGTCACGTCTCGAATCAACACCACCGACCCAATCCAAGGATTTTCGTCTTCTGGCGCGTCTTTAAAAACGTTTTTCGCCAACGCCTGACCGACGTGCTGCCCCGAGAGGGGAATTTCCGCCGTCAACACCTGTTCCGAAGGCGTCGTCTGAACCCGTTCCACCAGAAGCGCCACTTCCGACAAGCCGCATTCGAGACAAGTTCGATCGCGCAGGTTTGCTTCGGCTACCCCAAACATCGATCGTAACGCCGGATTGAAGCGGGTAATCCGTCCCTCCGTATCGACGACAAGCAACCCGTCCGCTAAATTGTCGATAATGGCGCTGAGGTCAGCCAGCGCCCGTTGCAGGGCTTCTTCGGCTTGTTTGCGTTCCGTAATGTCTTCCGCCGTCGCCACCAGTCCGATGGCGTTGCCCTCCGCATCCCGCAAGGGGATTTTGTTGGTTTCAATGTAACTAAGGCTTCCATCGGATTGCGGTAGGGTTTCCGTAATGCGGAATTCCGGAATATTGGTGTCCATGACGCGGCGATCGCAGGCGATATACCAATCGGCTAAATCGCGCCAGGGCATCTCGTAATCGGTTTTGCCCACCAATTCCTCGACGGATTCGAGACCGGCCTGTGCCGCGATGCGTTGATTGCCCCCGAGAAAGACCGAGTTGCGATCTTTCCAAATGACCAATTGGGGAATGCTGTCGATGACCGATCGCAGCAGTTGGCGAGACTGATGCAACTCCTCTTCGGCACGTTTGCGCTCGGTAGTATCTTCGTAAGTTCCCAAAATACCGATGACGTTGCCTTCCTCGTCGTGGAGAGGAATTTTCGAGGTATCGATCCAAATTTGTCGGCCGTCTACCAGGGTTTGGGTTTCGATAATGTGTAACTGGGGCTGGTTCGCGTCCATCACCTGGCGATCGTACTGACGGTACCATTCGGTTTCCTCCGCCGTCCAGGGCAAATCGTAATCGGTTTTTCCGACGATCTCTTGGGCGTTTCTCAGTCCGGCCAACCGAGCGAAACGACGGTTGCAACCGCTGTACACTGAATTCCGGTCTTTCCAAAACACCAAATGGGGCAGGGTGTCGATGACCAGTTGCAAAAAGTCTTTAGCGGCTTGCAGTTCCCGTTCGACTCGTTTGTATTCCGTCATGTCGCGGGTGATGATGGCCAAACCCAGGGAACGGCCGGTTTGGGGGTGAACGACCTCGAACAGGTTGTAATCGATGGGAATCGCCTCGCCGGTTTGAAAGTGTCGAAATTGCAGGTCAGCCCGCCACCGGCCAGTTTGGCTGGCGATCGAGAAGCCTTGCTGTTGGATTTGTCGGTACGATTCGGCGGTGAAATACTCGGAAATGTGACGGCGTGCGATGTCCTCATCAGGAGAGAGTCCCATCATGCGGCATCCGGCGGGGTTGAGATAGATGGGATTTCCGTTTAAGTCAGAAATGCCGATGAAATCGGAACTGTTTTCGATGATCGCGGCCAGGATGTTTCGTTCTTCTTCGATGGCTTTTTGGTCGGTGCAGTCGTTGAACCAACCGTACCAAACGATCGCGCCGTCGGTTTGCCGTTGGGGACAAGCCCGAGCTTCCATCCAGCGTACCGTTCCGGAAGGGAGCGTCATCCGGCCTTCCCATTCCCAGGTTTGGAGGGTTTGCGCCGATTGGGCGATCGATTCGTCAAATTGCGATCGATCCTCGGGATGGATGCGATCGATCAGATAAGCGGCGTCCCGTTCGATTTCCGACGGTGACAGTTCCGAAAAGCTTTCGTTTCCCGGCGAAAAATAGGGAAACGACATAGAACCGTCGGCGTCGATGCGAAATTTATAGATGACGCCGGGAACGTTCGCTGCAATGCGTTGAAGTTGCTGTTGGTTTTGTTGGCGCAGGCGAGCGAGCATTTCCGCCTGTAGGATGGCCACGTCTAGATGAAGAGCGACCTGACGGGCGAATTCCACCTCCGACTCGCGCCAAGACCGGGGAGAACGGCACTGATGTACGCACAGCAAGCCCCAGAGTTCTCGATCTTTAGTCAGGGGAACCACCAAGTTCGCCCGCACTTGAAACCGCGACAAAATCTCGAGGTGACAGTCGCTCAACCCGGCGTTGTAAATGTCACCGACGGCTTGCACGCGGCCGCGAACGTAGTCTTGAGCGAAGTCTCCGCCGAAACAGCGATCGCGGACTTTGGCCGCCAAGGCTGAATCGTAGCCGGGGGCGACGTTTTCCGCGATAAATTCCCCCTCGGTATTGTGGCTCTCGGGAAACAGGCGAAAGATTCCCACCCGGTCGGCCTCGAGAAACTGTCGCACTTCTTCTGTAGTGGAGCGAAAGATCTCATCGAGATCGAGGCTGGCCCGAATGTTGGCGATGACGTTGGAGAGGGCGTTTTGTCGGGCGATACAAGACTGTTCGAGGGCGGCCAAACGCGATCGCAGTTCGGTAATTTCGCGATCGCGGTCGTCATGTAAGCGGGCGTCGGCGTTGGCGAGGTCAGACATCGGAGTCGGAAATGGAGGAATCGAGAGATGGGGGGGGCGATTGGGGGTTGAGTCGAATCGAAGCCAAATAGAGTTTGATTAAAATCGGCATCGACATCAACATTTGGTAGATGCGTTCGGGGGAAAAGTTTTGAATTTCGGGATTGTATCGCGCCAGTCGATCGACGAGATTTTGGTAGCCGATGGGGTCGCGGTCTTGGAATCCTTTGACGACGCTGGGATCGACAGACCAAGCTCCACTGAGCGAGGCGTCAATATTCTCGTCGTCTAAGTCCGAAACCTTCGGAGGCGGCAGAGTGTCTCGAAACTCGGGTTTGAGGGGAAGCCAGATCTCGAACTGCGTTCCGCTACCGGGTTGGGAGCGACAGTCGAGCCGTCCGCCGTGTTTTTCGACCACCACTTGACGGCTGATGGCCAGTCCGAGACCGGTACCTTTACCGAGGGCTTTGGTGGTAAAGAAGGGGTCGTAAATTTGGTTGCGGATATTGTCTGCCATGCCGGGACCGTTGTCTGCGATCTGAATCACCGCCCAGCGATCGTCTCGCACTTGGGTACGCACGGTGACAGTGGGGTTGGAAATACCGGCCTCTTCCATGGCGTCGATGGCGTTGGCGATGACGTTGACGAAGACTTGGTTGAGTTGTCCGGCGAAGCATTCGACGGGGGGAAGGTCGCCGTACTGTCGATCGATTTTGACTTCGGGACGATCGCCTTTGGCTTTGATGCGGTGGTTGAGGATGAGAAGGGTACTGTCGAGACCTTCGTGGAGGTTCGCTGATTGGGTGCGATCGCGATCGATGCGGGAGAAGTTTTTGAGGGACTGAACGATTTCGCGAATGCGATCGATCCCCACTTTCATCGAAGACAGCAGTTTGGGCAGATCGGTTTTCAGATAGTCTAAATCGATCTCTTCGATGAAGTCTTCGATCTCGTCGTCCGGTTCGCCGTAGCGATCGCCGTAGAGGTCGATGAGATCGATCAGGTCTTGGGTATACTCGCAGGCGTGGCTGAGATTGCCGTTGATGAAGTTGACGGGATTGTTGATTTCGTGGGCGACGCCGGCCACCATCTGCCCCAAACTGGACATTTTTTCGCTCTGGACGAGGTGGGTTTGAGCTTGCTGGAGTTCTTGCAGTGCCGCTTGCAGTTTTTGGGCTTGTTGCTGGGCTTGGGCGGCGGCGTCGCAACTGCGATCGTACAGGCGGGCTTTTTCGATGGCGATCGCCGTTTGGATGGCGAACAGGGTCAGCAGTTTCAGATGTTCGGCACTGTAAGTAATCGTGGGGTAGTGGCAGACCGCCATAGCGCCGATGGTGCGGTCTCGCGCCACCAGGGGAACGCAGAGCAACGACCCCAGTTTTCGATCGTCCTCGCTGGCTCTGCCGTCTACGGCTACGTCGTTGACGATTTCGCTGCGGCCTTGACGGACGATGTGACCGAGAATGCCTTCTTTGAGGGGAAGGGAGGTTCCCCAGGGCAGGATAGCGCCTTTTTGGAAGAGCAGGTCGAGGCGATCGCCCTCGCCATCCCCTTCGTCGTCCCTCGCTCTTTCGAGGAGCCAAATCGAGCTGCTCGTTAAAGGAATTGAGGCTTCAATTTCTTGTAAAACTAATTGGGAAATCGTTTTGAGATTGAGACTCGCCGTGATTTTCGTCGAGATTTCATAAAAGAGATCGATTTCTCGATACCGCTCTAAAAGTTCTTTGGCTAAAGACCTTTTTTCCAGTTCTTGTCGAATCGAAAACTCAATAATATCTGCAATAATTCCAGTGTTTTCATAGCCGAAAACCCATCCGAACGTCTCTCCATG
Organism: Baaleninema sp.; assembly: GCF_049974805.1. Classification (NCBI taxonomy): domain Bacteria; kingdom Bacillati; phylum Cyanobacteriota; class Cyanophyceae; order Oscillatoriales; family Oscillatoriaceae; genus Baaleninema; species Baaleninema sp. The sequence goes on along the minus strand of NZ_JBNGCO010000043.1, from coordinate 5,659 downwards.
CACTGTGATTTCATGTCGCAAAGGGGACGCGGATATTTTTCCGTATTCGCGCAATGGTTGGTGCTGAACGTCTACAATAGAAAACGGCTGGTTGAACGTTTCTGCCAGGCGATCGAGTAGCGTTTTAACTGCGGATTTGTTGGTAACTTTCTTTAAAATCGAATTCGCCATTAGCCTTGGGTGACGGTCAACAGATTCCCTGACCGGACGTTGGAAAAAGGTCGATCGTGCGGTACGATCGCGCCCTAAATCCTTTAAAGTGCGTCCCACACGCCATGATAAACCAGTTTTTCACTTCGTTCCCGGCGGGGTGCGATCGCCCTCGAAAACAAACTGAATCGGGGGCGAGCCAGCGGTTTCGATCGAACCGAGTGTGATAAAACTTAACACAGAGTTGCAAACCGAACCGAAGGTCTCAGGATCGATCGTCCCTATGCTCAGACTCATCACCGATTTCGACGGACCCATCGTCGATGTCTCCGATCGCTATTATTGCGTGTACCAAGACTGTCTTGAACGATTGCGCCCTCCCGATCGCCCGGTCAAACGTCTCTCGAAATCGGAATTTTGGCGCTTGAAGCGATCGTGCGTTCCCGAACGTCAAATCGGCGCGATTTCCGGTCTCGACCTCGATCGCGCCCGTCAGTTCGCCCGACTCCGCAGCCAAACGGTTCACAGCTCCCCCTACCTCCACCACGATCGCCTGATTCCCGGTGCCGTCGATGCCCTCGAACGGGCCCAGCGAGCCGGACTCGATCTCGTCTTAATGACCATGCGCCGCCAGCGAGAACTCGACGAAGCCCTCTATCGCTGCGGGATCGATCGCTTCTTTCCGCCCCATCGCCGCTACTGCATCGGTAACAACGAAACCAAAACCCTCGACACCCAAGACAAACCCCGCCTCATGCAACAGGCGTTGATGGAACTGCCCCCAGTGCGAGAACAGTGGATGGTGGGGGACACAGAAGCCGATGCCATCGCCGCCCGAACCTACGACGTCAAATTTATCGGTGTACTCTCGGGCATTCGCGATCGACGGCGACTGACCCCCTACCGCCCCGATCGCATCGTCAAAGACCTAGCCGAAGCCGTCGATCTCGTCGTCGAGCGATCGGCTCAAGCCATCCATTAAGAGCCGTTCCCGGCCGGTTTAGCGCAAAAAGCTCGACACCAGCCACAGCAGGAAGAACGTCACCCACGCCGCAAAGGTTTCGGGGGCTAACTGGGCGCCGAGTAGCGTCGCCAACTGTCCGCCGACGAGAATCCCTACAATCGTCGCCACCAAGGTAAACAAAATCGCCCGTCCGAACCGTTTCTCCTTGCGGTTGAGAAAATACAAACTCGCCCCCGCCCCAAACGCCAACGCAACCGGGGCGTATTCCGCACTGACCGCACTGAGAACGCTCAAGAGGACGAAAACCCCTGCCGGCCAGAGAATATCGCTTTGACTGGGAGTATCGATCGACTCTTGCAACCACTCGGGCATCCCGTTCGGCGTCGCCGGGAGGGGCGTTTTCGGTGGCGACGGCATCGATCGCTCGGGAAAGCGAATCCCCTCGGGGACTTTAATCTTCCCTTGTTGGCGCAACCGCAACCGATCCATCAAAACGGCATCGTAAGCCATTTCAATTTGTTCGACCTGTTTGCGGTCGTTGTTGTGTTGTTCGATTTGACGATCGCGAGCAGCTTGAATTTCCTCGAACGAGGCACCTTCTGTGACTCCAAGTTGTTCGTAAGGATTCTGGTCGCTCATTGCCCGATTGTGTAAAGTAGCTATCCCTTCTAGCTTAGCAGCGATACGGTGATGATGAGGTGATGTGATGATGGGGAGATGGGGAGAAGCTGTCAGTTATCAATTATCAGTTATCAATTATCAGTTATCAATTGTCAATTATCAACGATCGATGTTTTTTTTCTCGAAAACGTTTGCAAACGCTCGATTATCAGTACAATGTACTAGAGGCTCGATCGCGATCGAGCCGATAATCATAGAGAAAACCGATACTCGTATCTGTCTCGAAACGACGACTTGTCCCTTGGGGGTGCGCACGTCGCCGCTCGTTCTCGACGGTTGCGTTTGACACTTCAACCCCGCCAAACTTCTACTGTCGAGACGAAACGCTAGGAGCCGGCCGCCCCCGAAGACTCGACGTGAGACGAGTACGGGGAATCGGTGTATCTTACCCTGTTCAATACGCGAAACCGATCGATCGTTCCCTATGGCTCGAACGAAACCCCCTTCTGATAAAGTTCTAACCATCCGCCTGCCGACGGGCGAACTCGAACGGTTAGAACATTACTGTATCCAACGGGGTAAAACGAAAACGGATGTCTTGCGAGAAATGATTCGCAAACTCCGAGTTTAACCGTCCTCGAGAGCGGCGAGAACGGCTTGGGGTTTTAGCTTGTCTTTAAACCAAACCACTTTCACCGGAACCTCTTCGATGCGAACCCCAGCTTTCTCGAGGTTCAACCGCTCTGACACGGCTAAGACTAAGCGGCGATCGAGGGCTTGTCGTACTTGCGAAAATTTCTTTTTCAAATACTCCGGTCGCCAATATCCGACAATTTCAAGTAAGACATCCCGTCCGTCTGGGTGAACCAGGCGGAAGTCCGGAACCATGACGCTACCGGGAATGGGAATTAAATCCACTTCCCGTTCTAATTTCCAGGGTGTATCTAACGATTCCCAGCGTTCAGCGAAGGACTGTTCCAGCATGGAATCGTAAGGTTTTCCCGCTGGGTAGTGACTGACGAGACCACAATCAGAATTTAACGTGAAGCGACCGATTCGGGTCGTTTTGGTTTGGGGGTTGCGGGTGTGTAAGGTGGCTTTGAGACTCCAACGAGTCACGTGGAGTAACGCCGGAATCAGTTTAGCGATCGCCAAGCCGTAGCGAGTGCTGGGTTTGAACAAACTCGTCGGTCCGTCGATGGTGATGGTAAAGCCGCAGTCGGCGTCTCCTTCGATGTAAAACATCAAACTGAAGAGTTTGAGGTAACGAAAGAGCAACTTATACTGACCGGGGACGTTGCGATGAGCGTTAATAATTACGTCGCTGGCGCGGTAGAAAATCCCTTGCACTTGGGAGAGGTTGTAATAGTGCAAGAGGTTTTCGGGGGTGAAGGGGTCGAATTCGGTGAGGATGCGGTTTTCTTGTAAGTCGGCGTAGAGTCCCCGTTGAATGGCGTCGAGAGTGACGTCGCATTCGAGTTCGCGGCTGAGTTCTGTGGCCAGGCGATCGAGCGTGGTAACGGTAGACTGACGACTGGGGACGGTTTGCGCCGAGAGTGCGAACACCCGCTGACGCAATTCGGGAGGATCGAGGGGACTGACGATCTCGAAGGTGCAACATTTGCTTTTGAGCAGGTGCGCTAAGCCCCGTCGCAGCCGATAATCGGGACTGTCGCCTTCCCATTCTTTCAAGCGGCGTGCGAGTTCTCCTTGGGTATCGTTGACGCAGCTTTCAAAGAGATCGATGGCGTCTTGGGCCAGTTTTAAGTGTTGAGGGTTGAGGGGAAGGCGTTTCGGGGTGAGGGTTTCGCCGTTGTGTCGGTAGCTGAGTAAGTCCGTCGGTAGCATAGCTGCGAAGTTGCGCGATCGTCGAGGCTTAAGTTTTGTTATGGTTGGGTTTTAACGTTTGTGATTTGGAGAGGGTGTCGTCTCGTGTCGTTTTTCGATCGCCTGAGAATGGATTCGTTGCACCGTCAGTTTAACGCCGTTCGATCGACCCTGTTGGGAGGGGTTGTCGCCGTCGCTACGCTGACGCCGCAGATGGCGATGGCGCAGATGGTGGATTCTCTACCTTTACCGCCACGTCAGCAAGCGGAAAACCTCGATCGCCGGGAACTGTTTCGGGAAGGGAACGACTTGTTTCGCGATCGCGATTACGAAGCCGCTGAAGTCATTTTCCGCGAACTGCTCGATCGCTACCCCAAAGACTCTCTGGTTCGCTACAAATTGGGAAACACGCTGTTCGCGCAATATCGCTACGAGGAAGCCGCCGAGGAGTACCAAGAAGCGATTCGCCTCAATGAAGACCACGCTTTAGCTTATAATGCTTTGGGCAACCTCCGCGCCAGTCAAGGCCGTTTGCAGGAAGCGGTATCGCTGTACGAACGCGCTCTCGAGATTAACGAGGATTACGTGGCGGCGTTGAAGGGGTTGGGACGAGCCTATATGCGACTCGAACAGTTTGAGGCGTCGATCGATACTCTAGAAACGGCGTTAGATGTCCTCGTAGACGAGGGGGAAATCTGGGATGTGATCGCCGTCGCGCGATTGTTACAACAGGTTCGCCGCTTGCAAGGGGTGGTTTGAGAAATCTGTCTTTTCTAACTGTCTTTTCTAACTTTTACTCAACCTTTTCGGGGGGCGATCGAAGCTTGCCTCAACCGCTTCAGAATTTGCATGAGCGATCGAGAGAAGTGCGATCGCCCAAAATTCCGCCTCGGAGGTCTTGGTGAATTGGCCTCCGAGGCGGAAAGTTCCATCGAGTCAGTTCGCCGAACCGACCCGTTCGCGATTACTCCTCTGCCATCGCTCCATAAGACCAGGTGGAGACTTCCTGACCGTCCCCATCGAACAGCGTGCCGCGATCGCCTTTATCGTTCCAAATCGCCGTACCGCTGCCAAAGGTGAAACCGCCCGTTTCCGGGTGAACTTGGTCGGTGTACACGCGGACACTTTCTCCGGCTGGCAGTACTACCGTCCCTTCCGGGAAGAAAAACACCTGGCGATCGCTGGCCGCAGAAGTCACTTTCCACCCAGAGATATCCACGGCGCTCGACCCCTGGTTGGCAATCTCGATGTACTCGTCAGACTGCGATCGCTTGATTTTACCCTTGTAGACCACTTCGGTAATGACCACCCCAGCGGTATCGGGGGCAGCAGGTTGTACGGGGAAGTCGTCGATCGTTTGCCAAGTTGCCCCGTGAAGGCTGCCGGAGTTACCGCTACTGCTTCGATCGGACACTGTATCGCCAGAACATTCGTTGAGCGGCCAGTAATCCACCAAACCCGCTTCGTCACCGCGCAGGCGTTGATTTATGGATTGCTGAAGGTCTGCCTCGCTGCGGGCGACGTTCCACACGGAAACTTCCGCAATTTGACCGTGGTAGAAATACCGAGCGCCAACTTCGGTTGCTCCAGCCCCAATTCGCAGGGGACGTTGAGTGTTTTTGGTGTAGGTGACTTTCTCTTTTCCAGCGGATTGACCGTTGATAAACAGCTCCAAAACTTCGCCATCAAAGCTGGCAGCCACATGAGTCCAAGTGTTGAGTTGGATGTCGCCCCCGGTGACAGACATCCAACCGTTGGCAGACACGCCGTTACCCACCCAAGTCTGCCATTTATTATTGGAACCACCGTAAATGATGTAACCACGACTGGGCTGGTCATCGCGAGAGGTAATGACCGAGCGCCAGGTTCCTTGTCCTCCGGTGACTTTTACCCAGGCTGAAATCGTAAAGACATCGGGATTTTGCTCGGGTTTATAGGGAACTTCGACATATTGGCTTTTACCGTCGAAGGACAACGTGCAAGTCGAAACCGGGGCGGCAGCGTCACCGTTTGCAATAGTCACGAGATATATACTCCTATGGTTTGACGTTCTCCCCCGCCTGAAGGCAGGGGGATTCCTGGTTCGTCGATCCACCT
>NZ_JBNGCO010000042.1:0-35953 GCF_049974805.1 Baaleninema sp. | reverse complement strand
AGCATTTTAAATGCCGCCCTGGAAGGGCGGGGCTTGAAACCCTGATTCTCGGTCAAACTTGCTCCAACTGTGGGGAAAACGTCAAAAAGTCTCTGTCAATGAGAACTCATCGCTGTCCTCACTGCGGGTTGGTCATCGACCGGGATGGGAACGCCGCCATCAACATCCTTGAATTAGCTTTGCGTACCGTGGGGCACACGGGAATTCACGCCTCTGGAGATATCGACCTCTGCCTTGGTGGGGAAACCCCTCAAGGTAAGTCGAATCGTGGAAAGAGGAAGCCCAAGAAGTGATTCTTGGAATCCCCGTGCGTTCACGCCGGGGAGGATGTCAAAACAGTTGAGGAGTTGACCCGGTGATGGATGGGACGGGTTGAAGTGAAATCACCACATTCTCTCATCCTCACCAGAACTCATCATCACCTTATCCTTTCCCATCCCATGCCAAGCGATCGATCAAGAATGTCAAAATGGAGAGAGTATAGCAAAAGCACAAAGCACCGAATACCCTTTCTCCTAGTGTCACTCGGCTTATCATGCCCAGTCTCGATCCGTTTCGATCGTCGAGAAGTCTCGACTCCTACCTCGATCGCCATCCCCCTCGTATCTCCCCAGATACCCCCTTACAAGATGCCTTAACTTGGCTGAGTTCCGAAACTCGATCGTCCAGCGAACCCCTCTGCGTCGTCGAGGGCGATCGATTGTTGGGATTCCTCAGCGCCGCCGATCTCCTGGCTGTCCTCGCCGATCCCGCCGCCGATCGAACCGTTCCCGTCCGCACCCTCATGCAGTCGGTCGGTGACACCGCAACCCCCGAGGAACTCGACAACCACGATCGATTACTCGAACTGAGTCTCGATCGCCCCCTCGTTCCCGTCGTCGCCGCTGACGGCCGCTTCATCGGGGTAGTTTCCCGCCGCCACCTCCTCAACAGCCTCTCCGACGGACTTCGAGAACAAAACCTACTCGATCTCAAATTACAGAGTTCTGAAATGCAGTTGCGTCAGATTCTCGAAGCCATGGCCGACGTGGTTCTCGTCGTGGACGCCTCGGGAAACAGCATCAAAATCGCCCCCACCCAAGCCGTTCTCGACGACAGCTCCGACAGCAAGCCCCTCATCGATCGCACCATCGACCAATTCCTTCATCCCAACAGCAGCCAACGCTTTCTCGCCCCCGTCCGTCGCGCCTTACAAACCCAACAGATCGTCCCCTTTGAATACAGCCTCTCGGTCAACAACCGTCAAATCTGGTTCGCCGCCAACGTCTCCCCCATGCCCGAATCCGACGCCGCCATCTGGGTGGCGCGAGACATCACCGAACGCAAAACCATCGAAAAAGCCCTGGCCGAACTGACCGAAGAACTCGAACGGCGGGTTGACGAACGAACCGAACAACTGCGAACGGCCAACGAACAATTACAGCGAGAAATCGCCGAACGGCAAGACATCGAAGCCGCCTTACACCAAAGCGAAGAACGGTTCGAGATCGCCTTAAAAAACTCTCCCATTTCCGTTTTTACCAAAAACGCCGAACTGCGCTACACCTGGGCGTACAACCCGCCCCCCGGACTCGAGGTCGAGACCCTCATCGGCAAATGCAACGCCGAGATCTTCACCCAGGACGACGCACGAAGACTCACAGACATCGAACAGGGCGTTCTCGCCTCGAAGTCGGGAACCCGCGAAGAAATTTGCCTGGTTCTCAACGGAAACTTTCGTTATTACGATTTAACCGTCGAACCCCTCTACGATCCCAGCGGTCTCGTGCGCGGCATCGTCTGCGCCAGCATGGACGTGACCGATCGCAAACTCACCGAAGAAGCCCTCAAAACCCTCAACCAAGAACTCGAAAGCATCGTCGAAGAACGCACCGCGCAAATTCAAGAAACCAATACCAAACTGCTGCAAGCCTTGTCCGCCGAACAAGAACTCAACGAGTTGAAATCCCGTTTCGTCACCATGACCTCTCACGAGTTCCGCACCCCCTTAACCACCATTCTCGGGTCGGCCGAACTGCTCAAACACTACGGGAGAAAATGGAGCGACGAGAAAAAACAAAACTATCTCGATCGAATTTATGCCACCGTCGCCCACATGACGCGGTTACTCGACGACGTTTTAACGGTCAGCAAAGCCGAAACAGGACAGTTAGGATTTTCCCCGTCCCCCGTCAATCTCGTAGCCTTGTGCGAAGCTCTTATCGACGACGGATGCAACGTCAGCGACGACCGACACCACCCCGTCGAGTTCCGCCATCGCGGTCCCTGTGACGGTAGCGGTGACGTCGATCTCGAACTAGACGCCCGCCTGTTACGGCAAATTCTGGCCAACCTACTCTCGAACGCCATGAAATATTCTGAGGCGGGCAGTCCCATCGAGTTCGAGGTGGAGTGCAACGAAGGCCGAGTTGTGTTTCAAATTCGCGATCGCGGCATCGGAATTCCCTTAGAAGACCAAAAGCATCTTTTCGAGTCGTTCCATCGTGGAAAAAATGTCGGTAACATACAGGGTACGGGTTTGGGATTGTCGATCGTCAAAAAATCCGTAGATTTACATAACGGAGACCTTGAAATCGGCAGTGAAGAAGGGGAGGGAACGACCGTAACAGTGACGATTCCATTGAGGCAGGAGCGATAATCGTGACAACGATTTTAGCCATCGAAGACGAAGATTACGTGCGCGATATTCTCGTGGATATGCTCGAAGCCGAAGGGTTCGAGGTTTTACAGGCAGAAAACGGCGTCGTGGGCTGTCAACTGGCACGGGAACACCAACCCGATTTGATTTTGTGCGACATTATGATGCCGGAACTCGACGGTTATGGCGTACTGACTCAACTCAACAGTTTGCGGGAAACCGAGACGATTCCGTTTATTTTTTTATCGGCGAAAGCCGATCGCATCGATTTCCGCGTCGGTATGGATTTAGGCGCCGATGACTATCTCACCAAACCCTTTACTCGCGACGAGCTGCTCGGTGCCGTCAACACGCGGTTGAAAAAATCCTCTTCGGTGCGCCAACAGTACGCCGCACAACTGCAAAAAGCCCAACAAAGTTATAAAACTAAACTCCGACAGGCGGAAAACCGACTGCGATATCTGCTCTATCACGATAGCTTGACCGAACTGCCCAACCAACTGGCACTGCGGGAAAATTTCGATCGAATCGTAGCGGAGTCCGGTATCGATCCCGGCGGTAGCCTCGATGGGTCGAGCCTCGTTCCCGTGTTCTATATCGGACTCGATCGATTCGCCCGCATTAACGACGAACTGGGCTACGAACTCGGCGATCGCTGCCTGAAAATTGCCGCCCAACGGCTGCGAGCCGGTCTCGGCGAAGGGGCGATTCTCTCCCGCATGGGAGGAGACGAGTTCGCCCTCGTCCCTCGCTGGGTCGAACACCGCTGTGAGGCCGAAGCGCAAGCGGAGAAAATTCGAGAATCCCTCGGCCGATCCTTCGACCTCGACGGCCGCGAAATCTTTCTCAGCGCCAGCATCGGCATGGCCTTTTATCCCCGAGACGCCCAACAACTCGATGCCTTACTGGGGCAGAGCAAAAAGGCCATGCGCCAAGCCCGACAGCAAGGGGGCAACCAAATTAAAGGATACACCGCTGCCCTGTTCGATACCTCCGATCGACTGGCCCTCGAAACCGATTTGCGCTACGCCCTCGACCGGGATGAATTCGCTCTGTACTACCAACCCCAAGTGAGTTTGGCCAGCGGGGAAATCATCGGCGCTGAAGCCCTGTTGCGCTGGCATCATCCCACCCGAGGCGCTGTATCCCCCGCCCGCTTCGTCCCCGTGGCCGAAGAATGCGGCGCCATCGTACCCATTGGGGAATGGGTTCTCAAAACGGCCTGTCAGCAAAGCTTGATGTGGCAAGAATCCGGCTTGAAAAAAGTGCGCGTCGCCGTTAACCTCTCCGGACGACAGTTCGACCTCTCGAGTCTGATGGAATCCGGTTACGGAGACCTCAGACAGCATTTATCCCAATTGTTTCGAGAGCTATCTTTCGACCCTCGGGATTTAGAATTAGAACTGACGGAAACGATTTTAGTCCGCAACCCCGAAGCCAGCGTCCGCGTCTTGGAAGGGTTGAAAGCCGTCGGGGTCAGTATCGCCATCGACGACTTCGGCACCGGATACTCGTCGTTGGGCTATTTACAACAGTTTCCCTTCGATATCTTGAAGATCGATCGATGCTTTGTCGGGGGGATCGATCGAAACCCGAAAAACGCCGCCATTACCAAAGCCTCCATCGAAATAGCCCGTCAAATGGGTTTGCAATCGATCGCCGAAGGGGTCGAAACCCAAGCCGAACTCGAGTTCCTCCGCCAACAGGGATGCGATCGCATGCAGGGCTATTTCTTTAGTCGCCCCCTTCCCGCCTCGGAATTCGCCGAACTGTTACGTCAGGACAAACGGCTCAAGTGTCGTTAACCTCGAGAAAAACCTCGAGAAATTCTCAGTCATGTGGGAGAACTGCGAGCGTTCTCCTCTCGCTGGCAGACGGCTCCCTGGCAGGACAACTTTCCCACCGACAACCTAGCCCCCCGAAAAAGACGATTCCTTGGCCTGAGTCCGCTCTCACCCTGAAGTCAATTCACCGAGAAAACAGCCGATGGGCAAAATCTTAATTATCGAAGACGAACAGGATATTCGCGATATCATCGTCGAAATCCTCACTGAAGCCGAGTACGAAACGCTCGAAGCGGAAAACGGCGCCGTGGGAGTCGAACTGGCCCGCCAACATTCCCTCGATTTGATTATCTGCGACGTGATGATGCCGGAACTCGACGGTTACGGCGTCTTGCGAGCTTTGCGGCAAAATCCCACCACCCAAACCATTCCCTTTATTTTCCTGACGGCGAAAGCCGAAAAAAACCAAATTCGCCAAGGGATGGAAATGGGTGCCGACGACTATTTACCCAAACCTTTTACCATCGCCGAACTCCTCGGCACCGTTACCACTCGCTTAGAAAAAAAAGCCACCCTCGAACGCGCTTCTCAAAGCAAACTCGACGAACTGCGCCACAACCTCACGCGATCTCTGCCTCACGAACTGTTAACCCCCCTCAACGGGATTCTCGGCTACGCCACTTTTTTACAAGAAGACGCCGAGAGTATGAGCGGCGAAGAAATTCAGGAGATGGCCGCCAGTATTGGCAACTCGGCGAAGCGGTTGTATCATTTGATACAGAATTTTTTGCTCTACGCTCAACTCGAACTGATTAAAGGGGATTCTGACCGGATGCAGTTAATCCTCGACGGAAAAACCGATGCGGCCAAAAAGGTCGTTGAAAGCGTGGCACAAGAAAAAGCCAAACAGTACGATCGCGCTGGCGATTTACAACTCCACCTCGACGACGCTTCCCTCGAGGTGGCCGAAAACTGGATTGCCAAAACCACCGCCGAACTGACGGATAACGCTTTTAAATTTTCCCAGCCGGGAACCCCCGTCGAAATTCGCACTCGACTCGAGGGCGATCGCTTCGTGTTGTCGGCCGTCGATCGCGGTCGAGGGTTCCAACCGGAACAGATCGATCGCGTCGGAGCTTACGAACAGTTCGAGCGCAAAATTTACGAACAGCAAGGCTCCGGTTTGGGCTTAGCTATCGCCAAACGACTCGCCGAACTCAACGGCGGCCGCCTCAGTATCGACAGCATCCCCGGTAAACAAACGATCGTTGCGGTTTCCTTTCCCCTTAAATCGCGAGATGAGGGGAAGATGAGATGAGGGGAGGATGAGATGAGGGGAGGATGAGATGAGGGGAAGATGAGATGGGGTGATGAGATAACGTGACACTATCCACGGTCAACGATCGAGTCTAGCCTTCTCAAATGAGTTGTCATAGATTAAAACACTCGAAAAAAACTCTGAAACTTTCATCTCTGTACCCGGTTTTCTGGTTGTCCACCGTTTATTCCACAACCTATTTAGGATTGCTATATCAATTATCAATTATCAATTATTCGACATGATTCTTCTGCCTGGGTATCGAATCGGTACGCTAATTTACGAAAGCGTGAACTCGTTGGTTTATCGAGGTCAGCGGGAACGAGACGGTTTGCCCGTCGTCCTGAAAATTCTCAAAAGCGATCGCGCCACGCCCAAAGAACTCGCCCGATACCAACAGGAATATCATATTACTCAACGGCTGGAAATTGACGGCATCGCCCGAGCTTACGAGTTAGCCAAAGACCGAAATACCATGGCGATCGTCCTCGAAGATTTCGGGGGCGTTTCCTTACAGCAAGAACTGGCCGAACGTCGCCTCAGCCTCTCGGAATTCCTCTCCATTGCCTCGCAAATTGCCGAAATTCTCGGTCAAATTCACGCCGCCGGAATCGTTCATAAAGACATTACCCCCGCCAACATTCTCTACAACCGCGACCTCGATCGCGTCAAACTCATCGATTTCGGCATTTCCATCGAAATTTCTCCCGATAACCCCCTGGGCAATCGCAATCCCACCGTCCTCGAAGGAACGCTGCCCTATATGTCCCCCGAACAAACGGGACGCACCAACTGTCCCCTGGACTACCGCAGCGATTTCTATTCCCTGGGCGTCACCTTCTATGAAATGCTCCTGGGACGGCTCCCCTTCGAGACTACCGACACGATGGAGTTGGTTCACTGTCACATCGCCGGACAACCGACGCCCCCCATTGAAGTCGATCCCAGTATTCCCCAGGCGGTATCCGACATCGTGATGAAACTGCTGGCGAAAACCCCCGAAGAACGCTATCAAAGCGCCTGGGGCATTCAAGCGGATTGGGTGCTGTGTTTGATGCAGCTCGAAGCCACCGGCACCATCGAAGACGTGATCCCCGGCGAAAACGATGTGGTCAATCAGTTCCGCATTCCCGCGCAACTGTACGGTCGGGAGGCGGAACTGGCTCGGTTGCGGGAGGCGTTCGAGCGAGTCGGTGCCATCGACGGAGAAAACTCGAGTCCGGAATCGCCGCCGCCGGAAGCGATTTTCCTGGTGGGAGATTCGGGAATCGGTAAATCGGCTCTCGCTCACGAAAGTTACAAGCCCGTGCGACGGGAAAACGCTCCGTCTCGCTTCCGCGAACGGGCGTATTTCGTCTCCGGTCAGTTCGAGTCCGGGGAGTCGATTCGCTCTGAAATTCCCTTCGCCCCCATTGTGGAAGCGGTGCGGGAACTGGTTCGACAACTGCTGACGGAAACGGAACGCCAACTGGCCGGTTGGCGCGATCGCCTCACGGAAGCGTTAGGGCGCGATCGCCGGCTGTTAGTCCGCGTGGTTCCGGAATTGAAGCTGGTTCTCGAATCTCCCGGCGACCCCGAGAGCGGTTGGGAAAACGAGGGTCTGTCGCCTTCGATCGATGCCTTAGACCGGCCTCGCTTGAAATCAGCTTTGCAACGGTTTTTGCGGGTGTTTTGCTCCAGTAACCTGCCGCTGGTGGTCTTTTTTGATAACCTCCAATGGGCAGACGCAGAAACCCTCGATGCCATTGAAGCCGTCCTCTGCGATCCCCAGTCGCGATCGCTGTTGGTGATGGGGGCTTATCGGGATGGAGAGGTGGGAAAAGACCATCCGTTACGGTCGTTGTTTCATCGGTTGCAGCGTTATCGTAGCGAGACGGGACGCCTCGGACGCCTCGACATTCTGAAATTGGACGTGCTGCCCCTCGACGCCATCGCTCAGTTGGTGGGCGATACGCTCGATCACGATCGCAAGTCGGTGATGCCCCTAGCTGTCCGGATTTCTCAAAAAACCAATGGCAACCCGTTTTTCGTGCGGGAATTTCTCAAGACTCTCCATCGCGAAAATCTCTTGGTTTTCGACGACGAGTCTATGAGTTGGCAGTGGGATATCGATCGAATTGACGCTCAGGAAATTACCGATAACGTTCTCTCGTTGTTACTCGTTCAACTGCAACAACTCCCCGACCGCGCCCGCGAACTCCTCAGTTTGGGCGCTTGTATGGGTATGGAATTCGACCTCGACGTTCTCAGCAAACTGACGGGCGGCCAGTTGCGAGATTTGTTTCAAGATTTAGTCCCGGCTTTGGTCGAAGGGTTGGTACAACCTCGGCGAGAACAGTTTCTCGGGGGGGCGCCTTCCCCAGAAGAAACTGAGTCGAGCGAAGATTTTTTGCAGTCCACTCCTGCGGTTTTATCTAATAAAAATAAAGATATTTATCCCAACAAAAACAAATCTAAAAATTCAAGAAAAAACGCCAATTCAAGTAAAAAATTTTCCGAACAAAAACCATCGCCAAAACCGCTATCTTCACGATCTGCCAACACGGACGAACGGGGGGTATTGCTCTTGAGCTATCAATTTCTTCACCCGCAAGTCCAACAAGCCGCCTATTCCATCGTCGAGAGCGATCGCAAAGACGCCCTTCACCTACAAATTGGAAAAGTCCTCGATCGCCGCTACAGCGATCGCAGTCAATCGGAACAGGATAGCGAGAGCGAACGCATTTTCGAGGTGGTGCGTCACTGGAACTTGGGCAAAACCGCCATCGCCGACGACGCCGATAAAATCCAACGGGGACGACTCAACCTCGAAGCCGGCCGCCAAAGCTTCGCCGAACGGGACTATACCAGCGCCCTCACCTACGACCTGATGGGAATCGAAGCCCTCCCGACGCCGATGTGGAAAACCTGTCCGGAGTTAGCTTTCGAGTTGCACCTCGAACGGACTCGGGCCAACCTATTACAGGGCAATTTCGATCGCACCATCGAACTACTCGACCTCCTCGATCGCCAAGCCCCCGACGCTCGCGCCCAAACCGCTATCGATCGCTTAGCCGTCGCCGCCTACCAACTCTGCGGTCGCTACAACGACGCCCTCGATCGCGCCCGAAACGCCCTGCAACGACTGTCCCTCCCCGACGACGAGCCGATTCGCCAGATCGTCTCGTCCCGGTCGGACGCCTCCGCCGCGCCGTCCTCCGCAATATCCCGGTCTAACCTGCCGACAGAAACGGCAGACTTCACGGCAGAAGCGGCGGCCGCCAGTGACGTTTTCGGCCAACTCGCTATCCTGTTCCACCTGTGCAGTCCCTCTCGGGTAGACCCGCTGGCGGCCGAACTGTTGCAGCGATCGCAGCGCCTGGGGGTCGCTACGCCGGAAATGCCCCTAGCAGCAGCCTTGTACGGCGTCGCTCAGTTAAAACAAGGCTCCCTCGACCCCGTGGCGGACTGGGCAGAATTTGCCCGAACTCAAGCCGCCCACACGAAACGGGGCCAGATTCAGTGTTGGGTATACGGTATTGTCGGCAGTTGCGTTTTGCCCTGGACGACACCGCTGCCAACGGCTCTATCGCTCCTCGACGAAGCCTATCGCCTCGGTGTAGAAACCGCAGAAGTATTCGGCGCCGGGTACAGTCTGGCCGAACGGCTGTGTCTGTCCTTTTATGGCGGAAAATCCCTCGAGCGCTTGGCGCGAGACGCGACGCGGTGGATGGGATGGTGTCGCAAGTACCAACATCGCTGGGCCCTCGATCGCATCGCCAGCGTCATGTTGCCCCTGTCGAGGGCGATCGCTCGCGTCCCCTCCCCGGCTAATGCAGACAACCCGATCGACCCTGCCACCTCTAGGCAGCAGACCCCCCCCGACGAGGGCGAGTTTCGCTGGGGACAGTTGACAGAAACTATATTTCTCAGACGGTGTCGGCAGTTCGGCCACGACGCCTCAGCAGTCCTGTACTACGTCCATAAAGCTTGGGTTCTCTACGGCTTCGAGGAATACGAAGACGCCCTGGACGCTGCCCGAACGGCGCGAGAGCGGTTGCCCTCTCTGTCGGGATCGATGGCCATCGCCCTCAACGAGGCGGTCGTCGCCTTGTGTTTGGCCGCCTTGTTCCCTCAGTTTTCTCGGGAGGAACGAGACGCCGCCCGGGAGGACATCGAAGCCGTTCGCCAGAAATTTGAGGAGTGGGGGCAGCGTTGCCCGGAAACCTTCGCCTGTCTAGCGGCGTTACTGACGGCGGAGTGGGAACGGTTGCACGATCGCGATCTCGAGGCGCTCGATCGCTACGATCGCGCCATCGAACTGGCCACGGCCAGCGATGCTATACAGTGGGTCGCTCTAGGGAACGAGTTAGCCGGCCGCTTTTGGTACGCTCGCGGCAAACCGAAAATTGCCAAAATCTATTTCGGCGAAGCTTACGTGGCCTATCAGCGATGGGGGGCAACGGCGAAAATTCAACAGTTCGATCGCCGCTACGGATCGCTGTTGACGGTGGCGGCCGTCGCCTCCCAAAACGAGGAGGGATGGGGCATCGAGGGTAGCTGCCCCACGAATACCAGTATTAACTATACGCGATCGCGGGCGGCGGTGTTGGACGTGACGACGGTGATGAAAGCCGCCCAGGTGTTATCGGGGGAAATCGTCCTCGATCGCCTCCTCGACAAACTCATGGAACTGGCGTTAGCCAACGCCGGGGCGACCGGGGGATCGATCGTGTTCGTCCAAAACGATGGCCTCACGGTGGAGATTTCGCAGCAGAAAGGGCCCGGCTCGTTTTCAACGCTTCAAGACGGCTCTCGGAGATCTCGCGGGGGTCTCGGGGAACCTTTGGCAGGACGGCGATCGCTCCCCGTCGAACAGTGCGACTGTCTCCCCCTCTCCACCCTCCATTACGTCGCCCGAACCGGCGAAAGCGTGGTTCTCAATGACGCCACGGCGGAATCGGCGTTTGTCAACGATCCCTATATTCGCGATCGCCAGCCTAAATCCCTCCTCTGCGCCCCGATTCAAGGTCAGGGGAAACTGATCGGGATTCTGTATCTGGAAAACAGCTTGACGGTGGGAGCGTTTACGCGCGATCGCCTCGACGTTTTAATGTTGCTGTGCGCCCAAGCTGCCATTTCCCTGGAAAACGCCCGCCTCTACGAAAACTTGAAACAGTCGGAATTGCACGAACGGGAACGGGCGACGCAACTGCGAGAATCTTTGCAAGAGTTGCAACGGACGCAGTTACAGTTGGTGCAGAGCGAGAAAATGGCCACCTTGGGGCAGTTGGTGGCCGGCGTCGCCCACGAAATTAACAATCCCGTGGGATTCGTCGATGCTAACCTCAGCCACGCTCAGGGCTACATTGAGGATATCCTCGGGTTGCTGGAGATGTATCAGGAAACCTTTCCCGAACCGGGGGAAGATATTGAAGACGAAATTGAGGAAATCGATCTCGACTTTATCGTGAAAGATTTACCGCAAATTCTCGATTCGATGAAAGTCGGAACCGAACGCATTCGCCAAATCAGTCGATCGCTGCGGACGTTTTCTCGGGCTGATACCTCGTCGAAGGTGGCCGTAGACTTGCACGAGGGGATCGATAGTACTTTGATGATTCTCAAACCTCGCTTGAAGTTTACCAAGGAGCGCCCCACCATCGAGGTGGTGAAGGAATATGGCGAGCTTCCGCAAATCGAATGTTACGCCGGACAACTCAACCAGGTGTTTACCAACATTATCGCCAACGCCATCGACGCCTTGGACGAAGCCAGTCACGGCCGCAGTTTTGAAGACCTCGAACGACATCCCAACTGCATCGTCATTCGCACGGAACTTAATGAAACGGGCGATCGCGTCAGAATCCACATCCGCGATAACGGCCCGGGAATGACGGAAGAGGTGCGACAAAAAATATTCGATCGAATGTTCACGACTAAAGCCGTCGGAAAAGGAACGGGACTCGGTTTGTCCATTTCCCATCAAATTGTTGAAGAAAAACACGGCGGCCGCTTAACCTGTCATTCGACTCTCGGAGAAGGAACGGAGTTCGTTATCGAAATTCCCACGTCTTAGAGGATGGGAATATGGCAAAATCCAGGACGATATTGTACTTCTATTTTATGGGTCTAAACCTCGAATTGAATTCGGTAGTTTCCTTGTCTTTTAAAATGCGATCGAGGCGCTTTTATACCAATTTTTAATAACGCTGCCATTGATGAAAGCATCAAATTAACCCGTCTTATCGTCGATGGAAACTTACGGACTATCAGTAGCATAATTTTAGAAAAATGGTATTACACCCTTTTTTTTGGGTCTTCGGAAATTATGGTGTAATTTATAAATTTGAATATAAAAGGCTCTTCGCCGTTTAGGGTGACAGAAAAACTGACTTCACGAGATTTCAGGGGTTTTGGCTCTCGATTCTCCAGGTATTTGTATTTTGCTATACATTTTCCCCCGCAAACGGCGGAGACCCATATAAAATCTGGGTTGGGGGTATATAAAATCTGCTTATCACCTCAAACTCCGAAGACCCTTTTTATTTAAGCTTTCTACAGATATTTCAAGGATTTTGGGCTGGTGTAGGTTGGGTGTAGCGAAAGGGAAACTCAACATCAGTCAACGGGATTTCGTCTCATTAGGTTTCCTCGATCGATCCAAGCTACAAATATCTATTAGCCATCCTAGGTTATTTTTTTCGTTCGTATATCTGTTGATGAATGCGATTGACTTGATGCCACGACAAGTCTTCTTCTCTTTTGACTGGCTCAACACTACTGGTAATTACTCGCTCATAAATATCATCGTCGTACCGCTTCGTCAATTTACCCAAAAAAAACCTCCCGGCATCACTCGGGAGGAAAGTCGGAACTATCAAACAGACAGAGGAAACTTTTCGAGTTCAGAGAGAGGGTTTCGTCGTACCCTTTACGCCGCACAAAGTCGATCGACCACTTGCACCCGTCCGCGTAACACCGCTCTGAGGAGGCGGTTCGCCGAACGTCGATCGTTCTCGTTGAGGCTCTCGTCGAGAACCGCTGCCATTAAACCGTAGCGATCGCTGACGGTTAAGAAACCCGTATCGGTAACGGAAGCGAGGATTTCGGAGATGGCGCCGGGGAGGAGTTGAAGTTGGGGAAACATTGCGCTGCCTCTGAACTCGATGTCTTTAGTATCGCTGGATTTTCCGGGATGCGCGGTGACTCGTTCCCCCGTGACGGCGTGATATTGCCGAACCTTTCTCGCGATCGCACCCGTTTCCTCGCTGTGATATCGATCGCTATCATCGTGAAGTACAGCTTTGAGGTGTAACGAAGGAATCCGTCGCCGGAACTGGACTGACGAGTTCGATCGCTCCGGTTTCCGTCCTGCGCCAGCCACTCGCCTCCAGCCACGGCAACGGTTCTCTCGAAGCGAGGCTAAACTCGGAAATATCGGAAACATACGAATTTCCCGCCTCTGATGCTTCCGCTGGAGAAGTTTCAGCGTTAGGGATGGGGCGCAAATCCCGCCAGAGAGACGGAGGAATGGCGACTTCGAGGGGATTTTCGGGCAGTCCCCCCCGTCCGCTGACGATAAAGGAACTCCCCGCGTCCAACGGCGAACAGGGATCGAGAATCCACCCCGATATATCGACAGGTTCTTCTGGTAGCCGTAAGAACTGGTTTGTCGAATTCACATCTGGCTGTTGCAGCGAGACAACGCCGCTAAAGCCAATGCCGAGATCGGAGGTGGCGGTAATGTCGCTGTCGGAAGTCAAGGCGTTGCGAGAAGCGATACCAAACAATCCTTGAGTTTGAATCTCTACCCGTCCGCCGAAATTGTTCGTTGAGTTGGCGGTGATGTCGCTGTTTTCCAAGGCGGCGAGGGTGTCCGTTTCGATGTGGATGTTGCCTCCCGTGGCCGAATTGCGGGCGTTGGTGGTGATGCGGCTTCCCCGTCGCAGTTGTAGAGTTCCCGTCTCGAGGAGGATATTAGCGCGATCGCCCATGACGCTATCGGCACTGAGAAGGCCGCCGTCGAGGAACAGTCGATCGACCTTCATTTCCAAATTTCCCGCCTCGCCCTCGAGATAGCTTTCGACTAAAATCGCCGCCCCCTCTCGGATTCGCACCGTTTCCGCGCGAATGTTGACCGTTCCAGCGTCTCCCGTTCCCCCAGCAATCTCCAAACCGTAGAATTCTCGCAGAGATTCCCGAGACACCGCATCGAGTTCGGGGCTGTCGGCGGCGATAACTGTGAGAATACCCATTTCAGAATCGCTGCCAGAGAGGTCGATTTCATTAGCCCGCACCGTCACGGTACCGCCGTTTCCTTCTCCGAAGGTAGCGCTACTAATCGTCCCCCAATCGTACAAGCGGATGCGATCGGCTTCCACGAGAACCGTACCGCCGTTTCCCGTGGCACCGGGAAAAACATCAGCCCCCAAGCCGCTGATTGAGGCTTCGTCGCGGCTGGTTCCGAAAATCTCGATGTCCCGGCCCCGCACGACGAGATTTCCGCCGTTTCCCGATCCTGCGGTTTGCGTCGAGACACTTCCGCCGTGACTGATGGTGAGTCGATCGACCTCCAACGTCACATCGCCGCCGTTCCCTTCTGAGAACAACGAGGCTTCTGCACTGATACTGCTCGGAAAATCGTCTGGCGAGGTGCCTGACACTTCCACATTTGCGCCGCGAACGACCACCGACCCCGCATCGCCACTTCCGACGGTAAGGGTCGAAATCACCGCCCCGTTGCGGATAACGAGTCGGTCTCGAGCTTCAATGTCAACGGTTCCGCCTTGTCCGGAAGTGTCTACGTTGGCGAATATGCTGCTGGGAAGCAAATCCGGCGAGGTTCCCACCACTTCGAGATCGCGGGTTCGGATCGAAATCGAACCGCCGTTTCCCTCAGCCGTGGTCTCGCTTGAAATAATCGCCCCATGGCGCACGGAGAGGCGATCGCCCTCGAGGGTAATCTGACCGCCGTTACCGGAACTGTCGGTGCGCGAAGACAGTCTACTGGGCAAAAACAGATCGGGCGTCGTGGCGATCGCTTCGATTTCCCTGGCGCGAACCTCGATATTTCCCGCGTTTCCCGCCCCAGAGGTATAACTTAAAATCGAGCCGCCCTCTCGCAAACTCAACCGTCCCGTTTCAATGACGATCGATCCCACAGTTCCCGTCGCCTCGGGACTCGCGTTGCGGAAAATACCGCTCACCACCCAACTGTCCGCCAAACTGTCCGGCGTCGCCCCCACCACTTCCACCAACTCCGTAGTTCGCAGCATCAGGGGACGCCCCACGCCATCGCCGAAAGTGTCCGAAAGCACGATCGACCCCTCTGTTATCGCCAACCGCGCCCCCAGTACTGCCACCGCACCGCCGTTTTCGCCACTGACATCGATGGACGCCGCGTTCGAGAGCGTCACGGAACCCAACCCCGATGCAGCGGCGACATCCACCGCCGACAGTTGCCCGAAATTCACCGCCGTTCCCGACACCGCCGCCAGTTCCACCGTTCCATCGAAGGCGGTGAGGTTTCCCCCATCAAGTTGGATATTTCCCCCGACAAACGACAGCATTTCACCTTCGGGAACTTGCAATCCCAAAGGGCGATCGTCCCGCAACAAGGCTGAAGTTTCCCAATCGAGAAGGAGATGGTGGCCGCTGCCTTCAACTCGCACGTCACCGGGAATTTGCCCCATTTGTACACCTACCGGAACGCTCACCGTCAGCAGCGGTTCCATCGCGGGGTTCGCCGCACTGAATTCTGCGCCGTTCTCGAAAATCAGACGTTCCGCAGTACTGGCAAAAAACGACCCGCCCACATCCAAACGGGCGTTTTCACCGAAAACGATGCCGTTGGGATTGAGAAAGTAGAAATTCGCCGTTCCCTGAGTTTGCAACAAACCATCAATTCGGGAAATTTCGCCCCCTGTAACGCGGCTAATAATATTGTCAATATTCGGCGTATTTTCAAACACCGCTTCGGCGTTGGCGGGAATCGAAAACGCCTCGAAACTGTGAAAGAGGTTCGTTCCTAATGTCGTTCCCCCGTCGATGCGGGTTCTAGCCCCTTCAACAGAAACGCGAGACGGATTGGGGAGTGTCGCGTCGGGGACAATTTGCGCCAGCGTGGGCAGAGGAAACAGTACCATTCCTCCGAGAGCCAGGAACAACCAGAAATACAACATAACTTGAGGAGGTGATTTGAGGAGGGCGATCGACCGTACAACAATATCAAACAATGACAGTCAAACAATCAGACGAGATGATACCAGCTTATTCGATATTTTCTATCGCGTCGAATTAATACAGTTTTAAACGGTTTTAAACGGTTTTAAAACTCATTAAAATTAAAATCGATCTACCCTCTTAAAAACGCTAGCCTCAATTCCGTAAAACCAATCATTTACTCCTGTATATTTCTACTTAAAAACTCAAAAAAACAAATAAAAACACAAAAAAACAGCAAATTAGCCTAGTATAAATCGTATTTATTCGCCCAAAAACATCTATTTTTTAGATTATTTTTTGTGTATAGCAATCCTAGATGATTCGTGGAAAGACCGACCCCCCTAAACCCTTGCTATAGCTAGATCGAGAATCCACAAATGATTTAAGACTGCTATATTTACAGCAAACAAAAAACTCATAAAACCCAGAACGAATCCTTGCCCAAAAACCCCTCTGTGTCCTCTGTGTCTCTGTGGCGAACAAAAAATCATCCAAGCCCAAAAACCGGGTATATATCAAAAATGTAAATTCATCAGAGACAAGCTTCCGTTGGGTTCCACTCCGTTCCCCCCAACCTACCCAAATGTCATATTTTTACAGCCCTTGAGATGCACCCAAAAATCTCCCTTTCCCAAAACCCCTCTGTGTCCTCTGTGTCTCTGTGGTGAACCCAAAACTCCTCAAAGCCAAGACATTCCCTCCCACCCAAGAAACAGCTTGACGAAAGCAAGAGTTTTACCGCATATTTTCAACAGGGTGGAAAGCGTGGCTTTTTGTCACAGAATAGAAAAATAATTGGAACACAAGAGATGACAAATCGTAACGGCTGGCAATTTTGGATCGATCGCGGCGGAACCTTCACCGATATCGTCGCCAAACGTCCCGACGGCTCGATCGTCACCCACAAACTCCTCTCAGAAAACCCCGAACGCTACACCGACGCCGCCGTTCAAGGAATCCGCGATTGCTTGCAACTTCAACCCAACGACGCAATTCCCGAAAGCGAGATTACAGAAGTTCGCATGGGAACCACCGTCGCCACCAACGCCCTCCTCGAACATAAAGGCGATCGCACGATTCTCGTCATCACCCAAGGCTTCCGCGACGCCCTGCGCATCGGCTATCAAAACCGCCCCGACATCTTCGCCCGAGAAATCCTCTTACCGCAGATGTTATACGAACGGGCGATCGAAGTCGAAGAACGCCACGCCGCTGACGGAACAGTTCTCACACCCTTGAACGAAACCGCCTTAATCCCGCAACTGCAACAAGCCTACAACGACGGAATTCGCAGTTGTGCGATCGCCCTCATGCACGGCTACCGCTACCCCCGCCACGAACGCCGCATCGCCCAAATCGCCGCCGACATCGGCTTTACGCAAATCAGCACCTCCCACGCCGTCAGTCCGCTGATGAAACTCGTCAGTCGCGGCGACACCACCGTTGTAGACGCCTATCTCTCGCCAATTTTACGCCGCTACGTCGATCGCGTGAGTCGTTCCCTGTTTTCCTCCCCCACAGACGAACGACTAGAATTCATGCAATCCAATGGCGGACTTTCCCCCGCCTCGCAATTCCAAGGGAAAGATAGCATCCTCTCGGGACCGGCGGGGGGAATCGTCGGGGCGGTACAAACCAGCATCCGGGCGGGATTCCACAAAATCGTCACCTTCGACATGGGGGGAACCTCCACCGATGTGGCCCACTACGCCGGAGAACCGGGTCAAACGGTAGAATACGAACGCACTTTCGAGACGGAAGTGGCGGGGGTGCGGTTGCGAACCCCGATGATGTCGATTCACACTGTCGCCGCTGGGGGAGGAAGCGTCCTCAACTTCGACGGTTCTCGCTATCGCGTCGGTCCCGACTCGGCTGGGGCGAATCCGGGTCCGGCTTGTTACCGACGGGGCGGACCTTTGGCGGTGACGGATTGCAACGTTTTATTGGGGAAAATTCAGCCGCAGTTTTTCCCGACGGTATTCGGACCCAAGGGGAATTTACCTCTGGATAAGGATATCGTTGGCGAGAAGTTCGATCGCCTGTCTCGGGAGATTTACGAGGCGACGGGAGACACTCGCACCCCGGAACAGGTTGCGTCGGGATTTCTCGCCATCGCAGTCGAAGAAATGGCCAACGCCATTAAAAAGATATCCTTGCAACGGGGGTACGATGTCTCGCACTATACCCTCTGTTGTTTCGGCGGGGCGGGGGGACAACACGCCTGTGCGATCGCGGAATCTTTGGGGATCGATCGCGTCTTCATCCATCCCTACGCCGGGGTTCTCTCCGCTTACGGGATGGGATTGGCGGACGTTCGCAATTTAAAGGAAAAATCCCTGGAAATCCCACTGACGCAGGCGGGGATGCAATCCCTAACCGCCACGTTAGCGGAGTTGGAAACCGCCGCCAAACAGGAACTCTTCGACGCCGAAACTCCCGATGCGATCGTTTCGGCGACGCAAACTCTGCGAAAAGTCCATTTGAAATATCAGGGAACCGATTCCACGCTGATTGTGGATTTCGGCGAAATGGAGGAGATGAAAGAGGAGTTCGATCGAATTCACCGCCAGCGTTACGGCTTCCTCATGGCGGACAAACCCTTGATTATCGACACCGCCTCCGTAGAAGTGGTTCGCCCCAGCGAATCCCCTTCGCCCCCTATCCCCCCTTCGATAAGAGACAACCGCCAACCCCAACCCGTCGCCACTGTCTCCACCTATTTATCGGATGCGTGGCGAGACACCCCCGTTTACCGACGGGAAGACTTACAACCGGGCGATCGCATTTGCGGTCCGGCGATTATCGTCGAAAATACAGGAACCAACATCATCGAACTCACCTGGGAAGCGGAACTGACATCTCAAAACTATCTGATTCTCACCCGTCGCGTCGCCGTCTCCGACGCCACATCAGAGGAAGCCACCCCCGACATCGACACCGAAAAAGCCGATCCCGTGATGTTGGAGATTTTCAACAACCTTTTCCGATCGATCGCCGAACAGATGGGGGTAACGCTGCAAAACACCAGTACCTCCGTCAATATCAAAGAACGCCTCGACTTCTCCTGTGCGATTTTCGACGCCGACGGCGAACTCGTCGCCAACGCCCCCCATATCCCGGTTCACCTGGGTTCCATGAGTGAAAGCGTTCAGGCGTTAATTTCCGAAAAGAGAAACCATCTCAAACCGGGCGATGTCTACGTCCTTAACAACCCCTACAACGGCGGAACCCATCTTCCCGATATTACCGTCATTACCCCCGTCTTTCCCGAAAATTCATCCAACCGGAATTCGCCCCTATTCTACGTCGCCTCGCGAGGACACCACGCCGACATCGGCGGTATTACACCGGGTTCGATGCCCCCCAACAGCCATCTCATCGACGAAGAAGGTATTCTCCTCGATAATTTCCTCCTCGTTGAAAACGGCATATTCCGCGAAAACGAATTGCTGAAAATCCTGAATTCTGGAAACTATCCCGCCCGAAATGCAACCCAAAACATCGCCGACCTACAAGCACAAATTGCCGCTAACGAAAAAGGCGTTCGCGAACTCTTGAAAACCATCGAAACTTACGGCTTAAACACCGTAAAAGCCTATATGCAGTACGTCCAAGAGAACGCCGAAGCCTCCGTTCGCCGTGCCATTTCAGTTTTAACAGACGGTTGTTTTGAGATGTATCTCGACACGGGAGAAAAAATCTGCGTTAAAATTACCATCGACTCCAAAAATAGCACCGCTAAAATTGATTTTACCGGAACCTCCTCCCAAGTCGAAAGTAACTTTAACGCCCCCCGAGCCGTCTGCAAAGCAGCCGTTCTGTACGTCTTCCGAACCCTCGTAAACGACGATATCCCGCTCAACGCCGGATGTTTAAAACCTCTCGAAATCGTCATTCCCGAAGGCTGTTTGCTCAACCCCAAACCCCCCGCCGCCGTCGTCGCGGGAAACGTCGAAACCTCCCAACTCATCACCGATGCCCTATACGGAGCGTTAGGCATTTTAGCCGGGTCTCAAGGGACGATGAATAACTTCACCTTTGGCAACGCAACCTATCAATATTACGAGACGATTTGCGGCGGTGCCGGTGCTGGCGACGGCTTCCCCGGAACCGATGGGGTGCATACCCACATGACAAATTCACGTCTGACCGATCCAGAGGTTCTAGAATGGCGCTTTCCGGTGATTTTGGATAAATTTGCCATTCGGGAAGGAAGTGGCGGTAAAGGGCGATTTAGCGGCGGTAACGGCGTCCTGCGTCGAATTCGCTTTTTAGAACCGATGACAGCAGCCATACTCTCGAGTCATCGCGTCGTTCCCCCAGCGGGGTTATGGGGCGGCGAAAACGGCGCGACGGGACGAAATTGGGTACAGCGTCGCGACGGAGAAATCGAAGAACTCGGCGGAACGGCGATCGTCGAGATGAATCCCGGCGACTGTTTCATCATCGAAACTCCCGGCGGCGGAGGATACTCGAGAATTGAGAATTGATAGGGAACAGGGAACGGGGAACAGTAGACCGTGAACAGGTAACGATTTCTTCCTTGTCCTCATCATCCCGATCGCACCATCATCCCATCATCCCATCATCCCGATCGCACCATCACCCCATCATCCCAAATTACCAGGGAAGATTGCGATCGCCCGCCAACTGACGCGCCACCGCCGCCGCCCCGGTGCGGTTGAGGTGGCTGGGATCGGCGAAATAGTCGGTGCGATCGATCCACTGTTGGGACAAATCCCGCACCCACACCCCAGAACGGGCGGCCACCTGTTCCTGAAGAAACTGGCTGAAAATCCGTTCGTACTGAAACCGGGTAGGGTCGAGATAGTCTCGCGTCAGGGGTAAATTCACCAAAATCAAGGGAATCTCGCGGGATTGGAGAAACTGAATCGCCTCGGCGAGGGCGTTTCCTTGCACGCCGCCCAGGTCGAAATTGGCATAATCGAGATCGTAATCGCCGGAAACGCGGGGATACTGTTGATAGTAAACGGGCGGGTCGAAGCGATCGCTCACCACCCGAAACCCGTTGGCGTCGATCGCCGAAATCGACAAACTCACCGGACCTTTCGAGGGACTGAACTGGGGATTTTGCAACTGTTGGTATCCCGGCGACGCGACGAGGCGATCGAAGGTGCGATCGCGCCGCCCGCTGTTAAACGCCCGCGAACCGTCCGCCCACACCACCACCTTCGGAAGCGCCACGGTTCCGTCCTTCTCAACGCGGGTGACGAACTCCCGCAACAACGCATTCACCACCTGCGCCGTCGCCCCGTTGACACTGAAATTAAAAACCTTAATATTCGAAGCTTCCCGGCGAGACAGTTCGTATTGCAACACCTTGGGATCGAGACCCTGCAACGCCCGCGAACTCCCCACCACCAGCACGTCGGGAACCCCCACCGTCGCCACATAAGACCGATACAGCGCGAACTGTTCGTCCAAAACCGGACTATTAAACGTATCGTAAGGCAGTCGGTTGCCGCTATCAGCAGCTTGTGCGATCGCATAGTTCGCGTTCGAGAGATATTCTGACACCTTTTTCTGAGCGAACGCCCGTTCCGGCGCGTCCAGCGGAATCGCCGTCATCGCACTCACCGCACTCGTCCAATGGCGGGCGACACGATGCCAGTCCTCCGGCGACTTCGCCGACTGCGACAGTTGCCACGCCTGCAACGCCTGATTCGTCCCCTCCGCAAAAGACGCCGTTCCGCGAGATAACGAAGCCCTCTCCCGCTCCGGAGTCGGCTTGTCGATCGCCTCCAACCTCTGGCTCGGCGTTTCCGGCGGTTCCGCCGTCACGCCGTAGCCGTCAGCGCGTCCGAACCACCCCAGCAACACCACCGTAAAAATGCAACACAGGCAAAGAGCGATCGCGCATCCCCCCTTCGCCCCCCTTACCAAGGGGGGTTGGGGGGATGACCTTTGCCTGTGTCGGTTCATGGTTGTTCGTTCAGTTGTGTGAGCGTCTTCAACTCGAGATGGGGGAACAGCGAACAGTTTCCGTCGGGTGCGTGACTTAAAAGATGCGAATCGTTCAACCGATCGATCGTCACGCACCGCCAAGGTACACCGCCAACAGACAAGGATGTATGACGCGGGCGGAAAATCTTGAGGAAGCCTGGGTAATTTTGTATTACCCCGATCCGCCCCATCACCTCATCATCCCATCATCCCCTCACCGCACTAAGCCATCGGATCGTCTTCCTCGTCCTCATCAACGACGGGGGAGTTGTCCTCCTCGTCCGACAGCATATCGCCCTCCTCATCCGCATTACCGCCAACACCGAGATTGTAGGCGCGAGCCGTGCGATCGTCCAAAACCACGTCTTGGAGCGTTTCATCGTCCTCAACACCGTTAATCACTGAATTAATATCGGAATCCGGCGCCGAGAAGTTCATCTCCTCGTAAGCATTGAACCCAGTACCCGCCGGAATCAGACGACCGATGATCACGTTTTCCTTCAAACCGCGCAACCAGTCCGATTTCCCTTCGATCGCCGCTTCCGTCAGGACCCGCGTCGTTTCTTGGAAACTCGCCGCACTGATAAAGCTGTCCGTGTTCAAAGATGCCTTGGTAATCCCCAACAGCATCGGCGTGTACCGTGCCGGAGCGCCCCCAGTAATCGACATAGCTTCGTTAACCTGTTCCACCTGACGCAGTTCGATTAACTCCCCAGGCAGCATCGTCGTATCGCCGCCGTCGTCGATTTTCACCTTCGAGGTCATCTGACGCACGATCACTTCGATGTGTTTGTCGGAAATATCGATCCCTTGAGATTGATACACCGACTGCACCTCGTTCACCAAGAAGGTTTGAACGCTTTGGAACGCCCGCAGCGCCGCCTCGTAGGTTCCCGAGGGTGCCAAATAATCGAACCAGGATTCGAGAATCTCGTGGGGGTTCGCCGGACCGTCAGTCAGCGGTTCGGCAACGTCCACTTGCTGGCCGTCCACCACGATCGCGTTTTGCCCCGGACTGGGCTTGTACTCGGAAATCGTGCCGTCTTCTTCCACCACGCGAATCTCAACGGATTCGTCTTCCTCGTAAATCACCTGCGCCGTACCCGGACGACGGTTGAGCAAGCAGGCTTCCTTCGGCTTCCGGGCTTCGAGCAGTTCCTCAATACGGGGCAGACCCTGAATGATGTCCCCGGTTTTCGCCCGCTCGAACACCAGCAGTACCAGATTATCGCCCCGTTGTACCAAGCTGCCGTCGTCCACATGCAGAATGGCACCGGGAGAAACCCGATAGGGGCGAGCGTGACGCAACACCACCGTATTGTCCTTGACTTCCACCACCTGGCCGGATTCTTCCAACGCCACGCCGGAAGCGATTTCCGCACCGCTCACCAACAACTGACCGGCTTTGACTTTGGGTTGGGCGTCGCCGTTGAGTTCGATGCTGAAACGGTCTTGGTCGCTCACCACCAGGATGCGGCGCGTGGCTTCGGTGCCTTCGCGAATACCGCCGACGATACCTTTGGTTTTACAGCAGATTTCCGTGCGAGCCACCACAGCACCCGGTTCGATTTGGTCGCCGTCCTTGACTAACAGGCGAGTCGTGGTGCTGCTGCTGAACAGGGGATCGAGGGCAGCCGTTTCCCGGCGAATCGTCAGGGCTTCTAGCACCACCAACTGCAAGCGCATCACGTCTTCTTCAGTTTCGTCGGGTACCAGTTCGATGTCAGCTTCCAAATGGCGAGCGTCATTGCCGATGTCGAGAACCAACTGCGTGCGAATCAGTTCTTGACCGTCGACGGACTTGATTCGATCGCCATCTTTAAACGCCAACAACCGCTGCACCGGACGCAGCGAAATCGGGAAAGCGTTTTCCTGTCCTTCCGCCGGCTGCTGGTTGGGAACCGGAGGCTCGTCGGGAACTTGGAATTCCTCAACCGGACGCACCAACACGCCCGGCCCTTCCGGCGTGACCACCGACTCCACCCAGCACAAGCGTTCCGCCGTCAGCCCCGGATAAATTTCTTCTCCGGGGTTCACCAGAGTTTTCTCGGAGACGCTCAACTCGCCGCCGCTGCCCATTTCCAAAAGGTGCAGGTCGCCGGGTTTGACCGAAATTTCCCGCAGAATGTCGTTTTTCTGCACGACTTCCACGATGCCGCTGTTCTGACAGTAGATGTCTTTGACGACTTCCGTACCCGCTTCGACGTATTGGCCGTCTTCAACTTCCAGCAGCGAGATATCTTTGTTGATTTCGTGGGTTTCCTCGGGAATCCACAGCAGCGTTCCGCCTTTGGTGATTTCGTAACCGGTTTTGCTGCCTTTGCCCCGTTTGGCCACTTCGATATCGCCGTAGCGGATAATCCCGCCGGTTTGGGTTTTATAGGTGCTGTCGATGAGTTCGGCCACCACCTGACCGTTGCGAACTTTCGTTCCCGGCGTGGCGGTGAGGGTGAACTCTTGCCCCTGCTGGGTGCTGATGACGTACTGATCCCGTCCTTGGCTGCTGACAGTATCGATTTTGGCACTGTCGAGGCGCACCGACGCAGTGATGATTTCCACTTCCTTGGGAATCGGCGGCTGAGTCGCCAGCGCCGAGGTGTCGTCCCCTTCCGGTTCAGTATCTTCGACCCCTTTCAACCGCACGATACCGCCGTTTTCCGTGGGCGTTTCCGTCACCGCCAGCACGTCGCCGATATCCACGGTTTTGCCGTTTTTCACCACCGGGTTCGCGCCAGGGGGCATATTGTAAACTTCCCCGGAGAGAATCCAAATCAGTCCGCCCCGAGCGGCGATGACTGTAGTGTTGCCCTGGCGGTCTTTTTTCTCTTCGGGAATCACCCCGGCGAATTTCACTTCTCCGCCCAAGTCGGTGGCCACGTCTTTGGTGGCTTTTTCGGTGTTTTTCCGGGTGCGGGCGCTACCGATGGGAACTTCTGCGACGAACTGGTCGGTTTTGACTTCGCCGCCATCTTCCACCATCAGGGTAGAACCTTGGGGCAGGGCGATCGAGGTGGATTTCCCTTTGCCGTTTTTGGGTTCGATGACCAGTTCCCCGGCTTGTTCGACGACGAAGGCATCGTCCCC
The DNA here is from genome assembly GCF_049974805.1 of Baaleninema sp. Taxonomy (NCBI): domain Bacteria; kingdom Bacillati; phylum Cyanobacteriota; class Cyanophyceae; order Oscillatoriales; family Oscillatoriaceae; genus Baaleninema; species Baaleninema sp. Next base: position 10,959 of record NZ_JBNGCO010000042.1, on the reverse strand, counting down.
GTGACGGGTGCGGAAGGTCCGAGTTTTCAGTTCTTTGCTGTAACGAGCGATACCGTCGAAGGTGGATTTTGCCGGACGGGCTACTTCCCCGGTGAAGACCCCCCCAGTGTGGAACGTCCGCATCGTCAGCTGCGTACCGGGTTCGCCGATACTTTGAGCAGCGATAATCCCCACAGCTTCGCCCAAGTCCACCATTTCGGCGTGGGCGAGACTCCAACCGTAACAGTGTTGGCAGACGCTGCGGGCGGCTTCGCAAGTCAGGGGCGATCGCACCATCACTTCTTCGACTCCCGCCTCGGCGATCGCTTGCGCCAGTTCGCTCGAAACGTATTGGTTGCGTCGGGCGGTGAGGATTTGGACTTCCCGGTTTTTGCGATCGGTATAGCCGACGCTGATGAGTTCTCCGGTTTCCGGATGTACCACGTCTTCAGCCAACACCCGGCCGATGAGGCGATCTTCTAAGGGAATCGCCACCCGTTCGCCGCTGCGCATACTTTGTAAAGGAATGCCGCGATGGGTACCGCAATCGACTTCCCGAACGATCACGTCTTGGGAAACGTCCACCAAACGCCGCGTCAAATATCCCGAGTCGGCGGTTCGCAGTGCGGTATCGACGAGTCCTTTACGCGCCCCGTAAGAGGAAATAATGTATTCGGTAACGGTCAGCCCTTCGCGGAAGTTGGTTTTAATGGGCAAGTCGATGATTTCCCCTTGCGGGTTGGCCATCAAGCCCCGCATCCCCACGAGCTGACGCACCTGAGAGATGTTCCCCCGCGCCCCGGAAAACGCCATCATGTACACGGAGTTGAGGGGGTTACTTTCCCGGAAGTTGGTGACGACGTCGTCTTTGAGTTCTTCGCTCGTCGTACTCCAGGTATCGATAACTTTTTGGAATCGTTCGACTTCGGTAATTTCGCCTCGGGTATAACGGGCTTCCGTGACGTCGATTTCCTGTTGGGCGGCTGAGAGCAGTCGTTGTTTGCTCGGTGGCACCTGCAAGTCTTCGACGCTGATGGAAACGCCCGCCCGCGTTGCGTAGCGAAATCCCAAGTCTTTCAGACGGTCGGCCATGTTCGCCGTTTTCGCAGTGCCGTGGTGGGTAAAAGACCAGGCAATCAGGGCGCGGAGTTGTTTTTTGTCTACGACTCGGTTGTAAAAGCGCATATTGTCTCGGTACGGAAAGAGTTGACCAGGGAAGCAGGGGGGCTTCCGGAGAGGGGGAGCCGGGGAGATGGGGGAGATGGGGAGACCCGGGGAAATTCTCGTCCCCTCATCTCATCCCCTCATCACCTCATCACCTCATCACCCCTGAATTACGCGATCGCTTCTTGAATCGCTTGGTTGTAGACGATGCGACCCGGTGTCGTGCGAACGTATTGGGCGACGAGGTTGCCGTCGGCGTCGAAGCGTTTGCGGGTGTATTGGTAGTGTTTCCACAGGCTGCCGTCTTCGAGTTTTCGTTCTTCGAGGACGGTATCGTCTTTGTGTCCCAATACGATTTCGTCTTCGGGCTTCATGCGAACCCAAACGTAGGCGTGCAGGTGAATTAAGCCGCGATCGAACGCGATCAGGGCGTCTTCCATGCTGCCGAAGACCCGTTCTTCCTGGTCTTGGACGGTGGGGTTTTCAGCGGTGAGGTAATAACACCCCAACACCATGTCTTGGCTGGGCGTGACGATGGGACGTCCGGTCGCCGGCGAGAGGATGTTGTTGGAGGCCAACATCAACAACCGCGCCTCGGCTTGGGCTTCTAAGGACAGCGGCACGTGAACCGCCATTTGGTCGCCGTCGAAGTCGGCGTTAAACGCCGGACAAACCAGCGGGTGCAGTTGGATGGCGCGACCTTCAACCAAAATCGGCTCGAAGGCTTGAATCCCCAAACGGTGCAGCGTCGGGGCGCGGTTCAGCATCACCGGGTGTCCTTCGATGACTTCTTCGAGAACGTCCCAAATATTGGGGTCGTTGCGGGCGATGAGTTTTTTGGCCGCTTTGATGTTGTTGACCAATCCCTGGCGGATGAGACGGTGAATGACGAAGGGTTGGAACAGTTCGATCGCCATTTCCCGAGGCAGTCCGCACTGGTGGATTTGCAGTTTCGGACCGACCACGATCACGCTCCGTCCGGAGTAGTCCACCCGTTTTCCGAGCAGGTTTTGACGGAAGCGACCCTGTTTCCCTTCAATGATGTCGCTGAGGGACTTCAGCGGGCGGTTGTTGGCCCCGACGACAGTCCGACCGCGACGGCCGTTATCGATGAGGGCATCTACGGCTTCTTGCAACATCCGTTTTTCGTTACGGATGATGATTTCCGGCGCCAAAATCTCCTGTAACCGCGCCAGACGGTTGTTGCGGTTGATGACGCGGCGATAAAGGTCGTTGAGGTCGCTGGTGGCGAAGCGTCCGCCGTCGAGTTGCACCATCGGGCGCAAGTCCGGCGGAATCACGGGAATGGCATCGAGAACCATCCAGTCGGGACGCGACCCGGTGGCGATGAAGTTATCGATGACCCGCAGCCGTTTGATGAGTTTGGCTCGTTTTTGCCCTTTGGCGTTGGCGATGTCTTCCCGCAGTTTTTCGGCTTCGGCTTCTAAGTCGAGGTCTTCCAGCAGTCGCTTGATGGCCTCTGCCCCGATGCCCACTTCGATGCCTTCGAGTTGGGAATCTTCGTCGTACAACTGCTCTTCGATTTCCATCCACTGGTCTTCGAGCAGCAGTTGTTTGTAGGCTAAGTTATCGGCGTTACCGGGGTTGAGGACGACGTAGGCGTTGAAGTAGACGATTTGCTCCACGTCCCGCAGGGGCATATCCAGCAAAATCGCCATGTAGCTGGGAATCCCTTTGAGATACCAAACGTGAGTGACCGGAGCCGCCAGTTTGATGTATCCCATGCGGTGGCGGCGCACTCGGGATTCGGTGACTTCTACGCCGCAGCGTTCGCAAACGATACCCCGGTGGCGGACTCGTTTGTATTTCCCGCAGTGACATTCCCAGTCTTTAGCCGGTCCGAAAATGCGCTCGCAGAACAAGCCGTCCATTTCCGGCTTGAGGGTGCGGTAGTTGATGGTTTCGGGTTTGGTGACTTCTCCGACGACTTGACCGTTCGGCAAGGTGCGCTCGCCCCACGTGCGAATCCGCTCGGGGGAGGCGATGGCAATCTTGACGTAATCAAAACGCTGTTCGACTTTTGGCATCGTTTCTCAATTGATAATTGATAGTTGATCGTCGATCGTTAATCGTTGCCAGTTGGCAACGATTAACGATCGATTGAACGTTCTTAGTCTTCGTCTTCCCCTTTGGAAATGGATTCGTAGGTGGGACGAGAGGGAGCGCGACGGCTCGAAACGTCGGACATCAAATCCACTTCGACATCCCGGCTCGTGCCATCTTCGGTGGTTTCGACTTTGTGAACGGCAATGTCCAAACACAGGGATTGTAATTCCCGCATGAGGACTTTGAAGGATTCGGGCGTCCCCGGACGCGGAATCGCTTTGCCTTTGACGATGGCGTTGAGGGCTTCGTTGCGGCCTTGCATGTCGTCGGATTTGACGGTGAGCAGTTCTTGTAGGGTGTAGGCTGACCCGAAGGCTTCGAGGGCCCACACTTCCATTTCTCCGAACCGCTGTCCCCCTTGTTGGGCTTTCCCGCCGAGGGGCTGTTGGGTCACGAGGGAGTACGGGCCGGTCGATCGCGCGTGGATTTTGTCGTCCACCAAGTGAACCAGTTTGAGCATATAGGCTTTGCCCACGGTCACGGGTCGATCGAACGGTTCGCCGGTCCGCCCGTCGTACACCTGGATTTTTCCGGCGTCGTCGGGGTCGAACAGCCAGTCTTTCCCGGTTTTATCCCGCGCCTGTTGCAGTTTGCGGTTAACGGTTTCCCGGGATTGTTCTTGACCGTGCATTTCGTCGAACGGCACCATCTTAAACCGCGCTCCCAGGTTGTCTCCGGCCCAGGCCAGCAGACATTCAAAAATTTGTCCGACGTTCATCCGCGACGGTACGCCCAGGGGGTTGAGAACGATATCGATGGGGGTGCCGTCAGGAAGGTAGGGCATATCTTCGATGGGCAGAATCCGCGAAATAATCCCTTTGTTCCCGTGGCGACCTGCCATTTTGTCGCCCACTTGGATTTTCCGTTTCTGGGCGACGTACACCCGTACCACCATGTTCGCCCCAGGGGGCAGTTCGTCGCCTTGTTCGCGGGTAAACACCCGCACGTCTACGACGCGACCTTTTTCGCCGTTGGGAACCCGCAGGGAGTTATCCCGCACGTCCCGCGCTTTTTCACCGAAAATCGCCCGCAGCAGTTTTTCTTCGGGGGGTTGGTCGGATTCGCCTTTGGGGGTCACTTTCCCCACCAGGATGTCTCCGGCTTCTACCCAAGCCCCGATGCGGATAATACCGGTTTCGTCTAGGTGACGCAGGGAGTCTTCGCTGACGTTGGGGATTTCTCGGGTGATTTCTTCGGGACCCAGTTTCGTCTGACGGGCTTCGATTTCGTATTTTTCGATGTGGATGCTGGTATATACGTCGTCGAAGACCAGACGCTCGCTAATCAGGATGGCGTCTTCGTAGTTGTAGCCTTCCCAGGGCATATAGGCCACGATGATGTTTTGACCCAAGGCCAGTTCGCCCCCTTCGGTGGCGCTGCCGTCGGCTAGCACTTGTCCGGCTTGTACTTCGTCCCCTTCAAAGGCGATGGGACGCTGGTTCAAGCAGGTGTCTTGGTTGGAACGCTGGTATTTTTGTAGTTCGTATTCGATTTCGGCGGGGGGGTTTTCTCCGGCTTCGGCGTCGTAGGTCGGTTGCACTTTAATGCGTTGGGAATCGACGTAGGTCACGACGCCGTCGGTGCGGCTGACGATGACCATGCCGGAGTCGCGAGCGGCTTGGGCTTCGAGTCCGGTTCCCACTAAGGGCCGTTCTGGACGCAACAGCGGCACGGCTTGCCGTTGCATGTTCGATCCCATCAAGGCGCGGTTGGCGTCGTCGTGTTCGATGAAGGGAATCAACGAGGTCGCCACGGAGATAATTTGTACCGGGGAGACGGCCACGAAGTCCACCTGGTCGGGGGTGGTGGTGGTGAAGTCCTGGCGGTAGCGCACGGGAACGAGATCCCCTTGGATGTAGCCTTCGGGGTTCATGGGAATGTCACCCGGCGCCACTCGCAGGTCGTCTTCTTCGTCGGCGGTCATGTACACGGGGGGAATGTCCCGACGCACGCGACCTTCTTCGACGCGGTAGTAGGGGGTTTCGATGAACCCGTAGGCGTTGACGCGGGCGTGGGTCGCCAGGGAGCCGATGAGTCCGGCGTTGGGACCTTCAGGGGTTTCGATGGGGCAGATGCGCCCGTAGTGAGAGGGGTGAATGTCCCGCACGGCAAATCCTGCCCGTTCGCGGGTCAATCCGCCGGGTCCCAAGGCTGAGAGACGCCGTTTGTGGGTCAATTCTGCCAGGGGATTGGTTTGGTCCATGAACTGGGACAGTTGGCTCGAGCCGAAGAATTCTTTGATGGCGGCCACGAGGGGTTTGGGGTTGACCAGGGACGCGGGGGTGAGGGTGTCGGCGTCGGAGACGGTCATCCGTTCTTTGATAATCCGCTCGAGGCGGTTGAGTCCGACGCGCACTTGGTTTTGCAGCAGTTCGCCGACGGACCGAACTCGGCGGTTGCCCAGGTGGTCGATGTCGTCGATTTGCCCCATGTCGAACTCGAGGTTGATCAGGTAATCGATCGCCGAGAGAATGTCTTCGGCGGTGAGGACGCGGGTACTGTCGGGGACGTTGAGCCGAAGTTTTTTGTTCAGTTTATAGCGCCCGACGCGACCGAGGTCGTACCGTTTGGGGTCGAAGAAGCGCGATTCGAGGAGGGACAAGCCTCCGGAGACGGTGGGGGGTTCGCCGGGACGGAGTTTGCGATACAGCTCCATCAGGGCGTCTTCTTCGGTGAACTGTCCTTCTTTTTCGATGGTTTTATAGAAGAAGTCGTAGTGGCGGATGCGATCGCTAATTTCGCCGTCGGTCAAGCCGAGGGCTTTGAGCAGGACTTGGGCGGACAGTTTGCGGGTTTTGTCGATGCGAACCCAGACGAGTCCGTTGCGGTCGGTCTCGAATTTCAGCCACGCGCCTCGGTTGGGGATGAGGGAGGCGTTATAGGTGCGGCGACCGTTTTTATCGACGTCGGATTTGTAGTAGACGCCGGGGGACCGAACGATTTGGTTGACGATGACTCGTTCGGCGCCGTTGATGATGAAGGTTCCCCGTTCGGTCATCAAGGGCAGGTCGCCGATGAAGACTTCTTGTTCTTTGATTTCTCCGGTTTCTTTGTTAATCAGCCGGGTGGGGACGTACATCTGCACGGCGTAGGTGCTATCGCGGCGTTTGGCTTCGTCGACGTCGTATTTGGGTTCTTTGAGTTTGTAGTTTTTGCCGAGGAAGTGTAACTCGAGCTTTCCGGTATAGTCGGTAATGGGGGAGAAGCTGTTGAGTTCTTCGATTAAGCCTTCTTCGAGAAACCAACGAAAGCTCGATCGCTGGATTTCGACGAGGTCGGGCAGGTGAAAGACGGGTGCGGTGGTGGTCGTTGGGTTAGTCATGCGTCTTCTTCTTCGGACTGTGGGCTGCGCGTGAGACGTAAAAGTTTTTTACCGAGATATTTTGCCGGGATGTTTGGCCGGAATTTTTGGCCGAGATATCTTGCCAACGATAAGGGTTGACAGGCTTTTTCACGGCAAAATCGAGGCTTCTGTTGGGGGAACTACTGTTCTCGCCCTGGAAACCTCGTCTTTCGGTTAACAAGCTGGTTTTGTGGGGTAGCGTCGGGTTGCCCGTTGGGGAATACCGACAAGCTCGACTCTCGTGGGAGACCTGACATTCGTTTTGGACTTCGCGATCGCGTTCGCTTGGGTGACTCGAGGCTCGGCGGCCGAACCGTTCGACACTTGCAACTGTTAGTTCCCCTACCTTCTCTTTCCTCCTTGTTAATTATGCCCCAAGGTTCGCCGTTAACTGGCCTCGCACAGAGCGGTTTGTTTCAAGTTGAAACAGATGATGGCGTTGCGTGCGGTGCGTTCGGCGAGGGCTTCGGCATCGACGCCGCGCAGTTCGGCTACTCGTTCGACGACATACCGCACGTAGGCGGGTTCGTTTCGTTTGCCTCGTTTGGGAACGGGCGCTAAAAACGGACAGTCGGTTTCCACGAGCAACCGGTCTTCGGGGACGATTTTGGCCGATTCTTGTACGGAACGGGCGTTTTTAAAGGTGACGATGCCGCTAAAGCTGATGTAAAACCCCAAGTCGAGAAAGGTTCGTGCTTGTTCGGGGGTTCCCGCCCAGCAGTGCATGACGCCGCGAACCGATCCTTCCGCCTGCCAAAACTGTCCCAGTAGCTGAGCCATCTCGTCGGCGGCGTCGCGACAGTGGATAATGACGGGTAAGTTCAGTTGCCGCGCGATTTGCAACTGTCCCCAAAAGGCATCTCGCTGTTGTTGGGGGTTCTCGGCTTTGAAAAAGTCGAGACCGGTTTCGCCGATGGCCACGACGCGATCGCTGCTTTGAGCGCGTTCGGCAATCTCTCGGGCGAGATCGTCGTTCCAACTCTCGGCTTCGAGAGGATGCAACCCTACGGCGAAGGACATCTCGGGAACGCGATCGGCGATCGATCTCGTTTTCTCGAACTCCTCGGGACGAACGCAGGAGTGTACTAAACCGACGACTCCCGCCGCACGCCACCGCTCTCGAACCGCTTCCAAGTCGGCGTCGAAGCTCTCGAAGTTGATGTGAACGTGGGTGTCGATCGGCTGCACGAACAAACCTCTAAACTGGCGGCAAACGGGCGGTTACGCGGACTCTACGGCTCGTCTAGGACGCAAGGCTTCGGCTTTCTTGTTGCCGTTTCAGCGCCCGAGCCAGACGGGCTTTTTTGCGAGCGCCCGTATTGCGGTGGAGTACGCCCCGTTTGACGGCTTTATCGATTTTGCTGTACGCCTTCGCCATGTGCTGTTGCACTTCTTGCATGGCTTCGTCGCTCGGGTTGCTGCTGTACGCTTCCACCGCCGCGAAGTAGTTTTTCATTAAGGTCTTGACGGCGGATTTATAGGATTTGTTGCGGAGTCGGTTCCGCTCGGCGATTTGGATACGTTTGACTGCAGATTTGATATTAGCCACCGATAATTCCCCTATGTCTGTCGATCTTCGATATCCGAATTTGGATAGTGTTTACCAGACATACTAATATAACATCTCGTCTGAAAGAAGTCGCGCTTTGTGAAAAAATCCGCGCTAAGCTAATACAAAGCGAATACTACAGACGAGTCCGGGTGCGATCGATACCCTTGGCGGGTTCGAGTCAGATCGCGCCCCCGGAACGACCGGGGACTCGAGGGAATCAGATCGAACGCGGAGGCCCATACGAAATTTCCATGCTGCGAATCATTACTCAGCGAGCTGAAGCCGAGGCCGAGTTGCGGCGGATTGCCAATCGCACTCACGACGATCGCGTCGTCGATAAGGAAGCGGCGGTACGAGACATCGTGCAAGCGGTACAGCGTCAGGGAGATACGGCGCTGTTGCACTTTACGAAGGAGTTTGACGGGCAGCAACTCCAGCCCGAACAGCTACGGGTAAGCGGTTCGGAAATGGATGCGGCTTATCAACAGGTCTCGAAGGAACTGCTCGATGCGATTCAGTTGGCGGTGCGACAGGTGGAGGCGTTTCACCGCCAGCGCGTCCCGAAAAGTTGGGTGCAGTTCGGCGAAAACGATATTGTTCTCGGAAAACGCTATACGAGTGTCGATCGCGCGGGACTCTACGTTCCCGGCGGCCGCGCCGCTTACCCGAGTACGGCTATTATGAACGCGGTTCCGGCGGCGGTGGCCGGGGTCGATCGTATTGTTATGGTCACGCCCCCCGGACCGGAACTTCGTGTCAATCCAGCGGTGTTAGTGGCCGCCCAGGAAGCGGGCGTTCATGAAATTTACCGCGTCGGTGGCGCTCAGGCGGTGGCGGCTTTGGCGTTCGGTACGGAAACGATTCCCCAGGTGGACGTGATTACTGGACCGGGCAATATCTACGTCACGCTGGCCAAGAAAATGGTCTACGGAACGGTAGGTATTGATTCTCTCGCGGGACCTTCGGAAGTGCTGGCTATCGCCGACAGTAATGCTAATCCGGTTTTTGTGGCGGCGGATTTGCTGGCGCAGGCGGAACATGACCCGATGGCGGCGGCGATTCTGCTGACGCCGGATTCGGCTTTAGCTCGTCAGGTAGCGGCGGAGGTGGAACGACAGTTGACCGACCACCCGCGACGGCTGTTGACGGAAAAAGCGATCGCCCATTATGGCTTGATTGTGGTGGTGGATTCTCTCAAGGAAGCGGCGGAACTGTCGAATCAGTTCGCTCCGGAACATTTGGAACTGGAGGTGGCCGAACCTTGGGATCTCATTGAACATATTCGCCATGCGGGGGCGATTTTCTTGGGGTCTTCGACGCCGGAAGCGGTGGGTGACTATCTAGCTGGACCTAATCATACGTTACCGACTTCGGGGGCGGCACGGTACGCTTCGGCGCTGGGGGTGGAAACGTTTATGAAACATTCGAGTTTGATTGAGTATTCTCATGGGGCGCTGCGGCAGATGAGCAGTGCGATTCAAACGCTGGCGCAGGCGGAAGGGTTGCACTCTCACGCGGAATCGGTGCGCTTGCGGATGGAAGAGTCTTAGGGATTGGCGATCGATTCTCTTTGAGATCCCCGGCATCTTGGAGATGCCGGGGATCTGGAATACTTAAGGGGAATTTTTCATGAAGTTACAGGTCATTTTTTAAATCATCGATCTGCGATCGGTGTTTCTGCAACCCAATCCATCGCAGTTCGATTGGTGTTGGATTAACTTTAACGGGAAATAAACGCCGCTCACTTGCCCAATTTTTAAACCACGGTGTCGGCGTCCAATTTTCAGGGTTGAGATGTGTTTGCTCGTGTTCAATGGTGGATTCATTCGAGAACCCGTCTTATGGAAAAAGGTAAAATACTTGGTAAAACACTTAAGGTTGAGTTGAGTTGAGTTCTGGAAAAAATCGACTAAGGGAGGACGTGCGATAACTCTAGGGTGAAGCGATCGCGAAACCTAATGCGATCGTCATCGGCTTTCAAATGGCGCTCTGCGCCCCGTGTTTGACGACTCGACGCAGAGCGTCCGAAAGGTGCGTCCCTACGCAGAGCGTAGGAACGATGGAATGGATTAGTGTTAAAGGTAAAATACTTGGTAAAACACTTAAGGCTGAGTTGAGTTGAGTTCTGGAAACAATCGACTAAGGGAGGACGTGCGATAACTCTAGGGTGAATCGATCGCGAAACCTAATGCGATCGTCATCGGCTTTCAAATATGGATTTATGTGATTCGTGTGAAAGTAAATTTTAACTGATTTACGGTTGGATTTTCTCGGTATTTTTAACTAAAATAATTCTGTATCGATAAAGCCGACTCTTTTTTTATTCTTCAAAATTTTAATATTTCTGATTTGGTAATTGTTTATTTAAAAAACATCCAATCAAGATAAATTTTAAAGAAAAAAACACAAGAAAAATCGTCATGTCAAATCCCAATCAAAATAACAGCTTAGTCAATAAAATCGTGGCTCCCGTCGTCGTTGCCCTATTAGTCGGTGGAACTTCCCCTTGGTGGTGGCAAGAAATATTCGCGAATAACAACGCAAAAAACGACGCCAACAACAACTCAGGAAACTCTCAAAACACTGAAGACAGCACCGAAACTTTAAGCCCATCGCCGACGAACGAACCCGGTTCGGAAACAGTTTTATTAAAGGATGAATTTCTCGGGAAATGGTCGAGTGAAGGAGACGTGCGGGCGTCTCACATTTTGGAAATCGAGATCGACAGCATTAACAACAACGAAATCTCGGGAATTTTACGATCGAGACATTTCGACTCGGGGAGCCATTCGGG
>NZ_JBNGCO010000041.1:2680-36135 GCF_049974805.1 Baaleninema sp. | reverse complement strand
TTTCATCCCCGGATTAAAATCACGGGGCTTTCAAGCTCCCGATCTATTCCCGTAATGTTGCGAACGGTTTCGTTGGGACAATAGATGCGATAAGTTCGCTCCCAACTTCGGGCGACGTGGGGCGGTTCGGGACTTTCTTGATATACCGTAAAATCGACGATATAGAGTCCCGGCGGGTCTTGGGGAACCGCACGGGTGACGTACTGCCCCGAGGGGGTTGCCGAAGCCAAACTGCCAATACTAAGAGAGAAGAGAAAAGGGCTGGCGATCGACAGAAGTTTTGAGGGTTTTACAGACATTTAACTGACCTCTCAATTCGCACTAAACGGATAAAAGTCGGTACAGCAACCCCGATAGTTTGTTTGAATTCGATAGGTTTCGAGTATTGTTCGGGAATTAATTACAGGAGGTGACGATAACGCGATTTCCAGCCACCCAGCCGGTGCCGCCCTCGGAGTTGAAAATCACGCGATACCACCCCTCTTGTTCTTCAACGATAACGACTTGAGTTCCGTTATTGAGTTGTCCGAGTATTCTGAAATTGGTACTCGGGCCGCTGCGGACGTTGAGCGGCGGATCGGGGTCGTTCACGACGGCGCAAGTCCGCTGTACGAGGAGATTGGAAGTTTCCGGAGACGGAAAGGTTGAGGCGGCTTTAACCCAGGGTGCGACGGCAACGCTGGAGGTTACGATCGAGGCGGCCACCACTATTGAAATAAGTTTCATGGTTGTGATTTGAACTCAGCAATGCGCTGGACAGTTGGAAAGTTAATTTTTGGATGTTTCACGACTGTCTGGCTGGTGTATGGCGCGTTCTTATATAATATATCGCATTAAAAAAAACTGAGGCAAAGCTATTTAAATATGCAACAAAAATTTAAAAATATTTTTTAAATTGTTAAAACCATTAATTCAGGAAATAATTTAGCACTTCGATCGATCCCCTTTTAACACTTGCTAAAACAGGAAAACCGCCATCTCACCACTGTCGCCAATCCGGAATTCCTGGCTCGATGGGTGTACGATTTGGTCAGTCCTCACCTCGATCGAGCTTCATGCAAAACCTCAAACGTTTCGCCCCCCTTGCCATCGGAGTCGCACTACTGGCCGCAGGATGCCAAAAAACCGATATGTCCAGTCAAAAATCGGAGCGATCGAGCGCCCAAGCCTCGACGATCGATCGCAACACCCCGAGGACGACCGCACAAACGCCATCGATCGATTGCAGCAGTCCCCAAACCACCCTCGAAATCAACGAATGTGCAGCGCGAGACTACCACAACGCCGACGCACGCCTCAACCGCACCTATGACGAACTAATAGCCAATCTCAACGACGCCAACCGCGAAAAACTCGTTGACGCACAACTAGCGTGGCTAGAATTCCGCGATCGTAACTGCCACTGGGAAGCCTTCCGCTACGACGGCGGCAGCATCCAAACCTCCATTCGCCTCAACTGCCTCGAACGCCTCACCCAGCAGCGAATTCAGGATTTAGAGAATTACCGAGACGCAGCGAGGTGAACAGTGTATGGGAGAGGGGGAGAGGGGGAGATAATTTCGCATCACCCCATCATCTCATCACCCCATTATCCCATCATCCCATCATCCCCAAATCCACCGCGATACGGTGAGCGCAGGCGAAGCCGGAAAAGGCGACAGCGTTCAATCCCTGACCGGGGAAGGTGCTGTCGCCAACGCAGTACAAACCCGGAACCGAAGTTCGGTTAAAGGGCATTCCCAGCAGTCCTAAGAGTTTGCGTTGGGGAATCGGGCCGTAAGTGCCGTTGTCGCGACCTAAAAAGCGGCGGTGAGTGCGCGGCGTTCCCACTTCTAAATAGTCCAATCCCGCATCTAAACCGGGGAAAATTCGTTCGAGACGATCGACCAACTGCCATGCGGCCGCTTCTTTTTGCCGTTCGTACTCCGTGGGGGACAGGTTTTGCCAGCGATCGATCCAATCGGGAGTAAAGGCATGAAGAATATGATAGCCTTCCGGCGCCAAATCCGGGTCGAGTAACGTGGGAATCGAGACGAAAATCGTTCCTTCAGCATCTTCCATTTTCGCCCAGTCTTCAACGACGATATGGTGACAGTCCGTTGTGGGGGGTAAGACACTCGCTTCGACTCCCATGTGCAAACTCAGGAAACTGGGAGACTGACGGTAACGTTGTTGCCACTTCTCTTCCGAGAGCGGCATTTCCGATTTCGGCAACAGTTTCTCGAAGGTATCCCAACGGGTGGCGTTGGAGACGACGCGCTTAGCATGGAATTCTTCTCCCGATGCCAGTTTGACGCCGACGGCGCGATTCCCTTCTTTGAGAATTTCCGTAACTCTAGCGCCATAGCGGATGCGACTTCCCGCTTTTTCCAAACCTTCGACGAGTTTCTCAGCAATTTTCCCGACGCCCCCTTTCGGGTAATTGATACCACCGTAGTGGCGATCGCTAAACACCATTCCAGCGTTGATGGCGGGGGTCATGTCGGCGGGAACCACCGACCAACAGTAACATTCAATATCGATAAATTTGAGCAGTTCGGGATCTTTAATGTAACGTCGGGCGATATCGCCGACGTTTTGCGGCAGGTATTTCACCAATCCCAAGCAGGCCATCGGATGTTGAAAGAAAACCCGCGTGAGATAGCGGGGTTCTTCCAACGACAGCAATTCCATCGCGTTGAGGCAGTTAAAGACCTTCCAGCATTCATCGTAAAACTTGCGAATTCCCGTCCGTTCCTGGGGGAATTTTTGGCTGAGTTCCTCGATAAAGGCGTCGTAGTCCCGATGGACTTTCACTTCTAGGTCTTTGGGAAGGTGGTAGTGAATTTGAACCGGGTCGGGAATCGTTTCCAGGCTAACGTTGACGGCCTCGAGGGCCCGCGTCAGCAGGTTGGTGGTGCCTTTGTCGCCAAAGCCAAAAATCATGGACGCCCCGACGTCGAAGCGATAGCCGGAACGCTCGAAATACCCTGCACTGCCGCCGGGAATGAGGTAGCGTTCGAGAACGAGAACGGTTGCGCCTTTGCTGGCCAGTTGGGTCGCGGTAACGAGACCGCCTATTCCGGAACCGATGACGATAACATCGTAGTCGGTTTGCGCCGCAGTTGCAGTCATATTCGATGTTTAAAAAAATGCGATCTTAACTCCTTAGTGTACTTTAGCGGAGTTTACGGGCTATGGACTGCCATCGATCTGCCTCAGCCAGACGATCTCTGGGGGGTTTGACCCTCGGCTTAAACTTTTATATGTAATTTTACGCAAGCTCTGCCGGGAGTCCACGAAAAAGCGTCCGGGTAGCCGATGGGAGTCTTTACGAAAAAATACGCAAAAAATCTATGGATTTTCTCTAACTTTAAAAATTCCGTATTTCCCCATCGATAAAATTTTAATTTTCTTTTAAAAAAACACCTTTTTTTGAGACTATAATTAGAATTAGAAAGAGGCAAGACGACCCGGACTCTCCCCCTTAATGCCGCTTTCGCACCGATGAAGTCGATAGAAGGATTTCGCGAAAGATGCCTCGACCCGAACCTTCGATCGATCGGTGTACTTAAGCGAGTGCGAAGTGGCAGCACGAATAAAAGGCCGTAAATCCTAGCGGCGATCGCAGCCCAGCGGTGCAACCCCAACGTTTCGCGCAAACGTTCCCAGATAACGTTGCCAAACCGCTTTCGGCGCGATCGCGTCGTTCCGATGGACGGCTGTACTTTCGTTTGTCGAAATCGGCTGAGTGGAAACCCCCTCAGCCGATTTTTTCTGGGTTTTCCCCAGTGCGATCGACCCCCATCGCCCCGCAAAGTCGTCGATATCGCTATGGTAGAATTACCGACCTTCAGCGCGACTCCAATTCTCTGGCGATGTCTGCAATGCAACCCCAAACGCAACAACTCCTCAGCCAAATTCCCGGTAATCCCTGGAAAGGTTTACAAAACGCCGATCGCATCTGGACGAGTCTGCGAGAAAACACCCAACCCGTCCCCTGCGTCGTGCGTCAGAACTCCCAACCCCTCGGCGAAACCGATTGGGATGTAGTTATCAGCGGCGGAACCTTGGGAATTCTCCTCGGTGCGGCGTTGGCCCGACAAAATTGGCGCGTCGCCGTGGTAGAACGGGGAATTCTCAAAGGGCGCCAACAGGAGTGGAACATTTCTCGGGAGGAACTGCGAACCTTCGTTGAAATGGGATTGCTGACGGAGGAGGAATTAGAACGATCGATCGCCACCGAATACAACCCCGGCCGCGTCAGCTTTCGCGGCGGTTCCGATATCTGGGTTCGCGATGTCCTCAACATCGGCGTCGATCCCGTCTATCTCCTCGAAACCCTCAAACAGCAGTTTTTAAAAGCGGGGGGAACCCTCCTCGAACAGACGAATTTCGACGGATCGATCGTGCATCCCGACGGCGTGCGCGTCAACCTCACTCACCCAAACCTCCCGTCAGAAGCAGAAGGCGAAAACAGCCTCACCACCCGTCTGCTGGTGGATGCGATGGGTCATTTTTCCCCCATTTCCCAACAAGTGCGGGGACGCCAGAAACCGGACGCCGTTTGTTTGGTGGTGGGAACTTGCGCCGAGGGCTACTCGGAAAACGAAACGGGGGATTTGTTCGTCTCCTTCACGCCGATTTTGCATCACTGTCAGTATTTTTGGGAAGCGTTCCCAGCCAAAGACGGACGCACGACTTATTTATTTACCTATCTCGACGCGCACCCCGATCGATTCAGTTTAAAATTTTTCTTCGACGAGTATTTACGACTGTTACCGGAATACCAACAAGTCGAACTGGAGAGTTTGGACTTCAAACGCGCTCTGTTCGGTTTCTTTCCCTCCTATCGCAACAGTCCCCTACAGTCGCCGTGGAATCGCATCCTTCCCGTAGGTGATAGCAGCGGGAGTCAGTCGCCGTTGAGTTTCGGTGGATTCGGGGCGATGGTGCGCCATTTAAAACGGTTGAGTGAGGGGGTGGGGGAAGCCTTGAACGCCGACTGTCTCGATCGATCGGCCTTGTCGTTACTGCAACCTTATCAACCGAACCTTTCTGTTACCTGGATGTTTCAACAAACCATGAGCGTCGGTATTGACGAGATGGTAACAGATCCCGAGTCGATTAATCGCTTGTTGGCGTCAGTGTTTGAGGCGATGCAAGAGGCTGGAGACGAGGTGTTGCGGCCGTTTTTAAAAGATGTGGTACAGTTTGGAAGTTTGTCTCAGGCGTTGTTGCGAACTTCTGTTTCGGCGCCGCTGACGGTGACGAAAATTCTGCCGAAAATTGGTTTTTTTCCGTTGTTGGGATGGATGCGTCATTATGTTAGTTTGGGGGCGTACAGTGCGCTGTCTCCGATTGGAAAAGCCATCGATGATTGGAGTCAAACGGCGTCTCCGCAACAGCGATATTATCTGAAACAGTGGTCGCAGGCGTGGCAATATGGCTCGGGGAAGGAATAGGATTGAGAAGCGAGCGGACAATATGAAATGATTCGCGGCCATCTCCCCTTTGGCTTTTGTTTTTGGGATAAGATAAAAAAACAATCAATAATTCGAGGTTGAGGCTGGCGATATCAACTCTTTTTTGTACGAAATGAAGTATAATTAAACTATTAAGAATTTCTTGGGAAAGTTTCAGTAAAAACCCGTAGGAAATACGACTGTCAATCCGAACGAGGACTAAGCGATCGCCCTCGAACCGACTATGACCGACTCCGTTGGTGGCAATACTGTAACGTCCGTGACGATGGACTACTTGCCGTTCGATCGCAGTTCGTCCGTTGTCGAACCCTGGCGGGACGAGTGGGGGATTTCGCCAAAAACGCCGCTGCTCGAGGCGTTGCAAATTTGGCGCGATCGCACCGAAACCGAAGACCTTCCCTTACATCTGTGGGTGGTCGAGGGCGATCGACTGGTGGGTGTCGTGCGCGATCGCGACCTAGTAGAGGCGACCCTCAACGGCTGCGACTTGTCCCAACTCTCCATTGCAGAAGTAACGCAACCCGTTACCAAAACCCTGTCGATCGACCCGATTCACTCAGATTTCACAGCCGAACAGCCCCCCATCGAACCGACCGGATTTCCCTGGATTCCCGTCACCGACGCCGAGGGCAAGCTCATCGGTCGAATCAGGCGCGATCGCCTCTGGCGTAGCGAGGGCGGCGACTCCCCCTATAACTCCGAAGGACTCCTCAACCAAATCGCCTTTCGCATCAACCGTTCCCTGAACCTCGACGACATTCTCGACACCGCCGTTCGAGAAATTCGACAACTACTGAAGGTCGATCGCGTCGTCGTCTACCGCCTCGAACCGGACCAAGCCGGAACCGTCATCGCCGAATCCATCGCTGACGCCCTGCAACACCAAAGCCTTCTCGGGCGTGTCATCGCCGATCCCAGTTTCGTCAGAGACTATCTCGATCGATACCGAAACGGACGGATGGGCGTCACCGCCGACGTGCGGGACGGTTCCCTATCCCCCTGTCACGTCGAACTGCTCGAAAATATCGGCGTCCGCGCCAACCTCGTCGTTCCCCTGCGCTTCTGTCCCAACCCAGAGAACCGAGAATTTATCCTCTGGGGGTTATTGGCTGCCCAACATTGCCAAAATCCGCGACCTTGGAGCGAGGACGAACGCGCGTTTCTCGAAAAACTGGCCAGTCAACTGGCCGTAGCCATCCAGCATTCCGAACTTTACCAAAACGCCCAAAACCAACTGCACGATCGCGTCCTCGCCGAACGCCAACTGCGGCAACGGGCCCGCCAACAAGAAGCCATTGCCAACTTCGGACAGTTCGCCCTCGCCTGTACCGACGACCTCAGCCAACTGATCGATCGCGCCGTCCGCGTCGTCGCCGACATCCTCAAAACCCCCTACGTCCAAATCTGGGAACTGTTGGCCAACCAAGCCGTACTATTGATGCGATCGGGGGTCGGCTGGCCGGCGTCCCTGGTGGGAAAAGCTCGCATCGGCGTTGGCTTGCGGTCCCAAGCCGGATATACCCTCGACACCGGCCGACCCACCGTCGTCAGCGACTTGCGCGTCGAAACCCGTTTTGGCGGCAGTCCCCTGCTTCACAACTGCGGTATCGTCAGCGGCGCGACCGTTCCCATCGCCGGAGTCCAGGGAGATTTCGGCGTTCTGGGGGTTCACAGTCCCGAATCCCGCCACTTCGACAGCGAAGACGTGAGTTTCCTGCAAGCGATCGCCAACATCCTGGCCGCCGCCATCGAACGCGATCGCGCCCAACAGGATCTCGATCGATTCTTCAAACTCTCCCTCGATTTATTCTGCATCGCCGACACCGACGGCTACTTCAAACGAGTCAATCCCCAATTCGAGGAAACCTTGGGGTACAGCGAAGCCGAACTGTTATCTCAGCAATTTCTCGACTTCGTGCATCCCGACGATCGCGATCGTACCCGTAAAATCTTCGAGCGACTCATCTGCGGCGTTCCCTGCATCGACTTCGAGAACCGCTACCGCTGCGCCGACGGTTCCTATCGCTGGCTGGCCTGGACGGCGAGTCCTTCGTCCCACGAAGAAAGCCGTCTGTACGCCGTCGCCCGAGACGTAACCGATCGCAAACATCACGAAGAATCCCTCAAACAAATTAACCTGGCCTTAGCCAACGCCATGCCGGGAATTGCCCGTCTCGACGAGGCCGGCATCTTCCTCCAGGTCAACCGTCCCTACGCCGAAATTTGCGGCTATGCCCCGGACGACATGGCGTCCTTGTCCTGGCTGCAAACCCTCCATCCCGGCGATCGACCCCTCGCCCGCCAAGCCTTAGGGCAAATCTCAACCCACGAGCCTCGCGAACTGGAAATTCGGGGATTGCGCCGGGACGGTTCGCGGTTTTACCAACAAGTCTTACTCGTCAAAGCCGATCTCGATCGCGCCGGATTTTCCGGATATTACTGTTTGTGCAAAGACATCAGCGATCGAAAACAGACCGAAGCCACCCTACAACAACTCAACCAACGGCTCGAAAACCTCGTCGAAGAACGCACCGCCCAACTCTCCGACACCAACCGCCAACTCCTCGACGAAATCGCCGAACGCAAAGCCATCGAAAGCGAAATGCAAACTCGGGCGAAACAGCAAGCGATCGTTGCCGAACTCGGACAACTGGTTTTAGCCCACAACGACCTCACCCACCTCGTCGATTGGGTCGTCCTGCGCCTCAGCGAAGGCTTGAACGTCGATTACTGCAAAATCTTAGAACTCAACACCGACCCACCGGATTTTCTCACCTTGGGCTTGCGATCGGACGGCGGTCGAGACGAAATCGTTCTCAATCGAGAGCCACTCGATCGCGACTCCCATGCGATCGATTGTCGCCAAACCTCCCAAGATTCCCGAACCGTACAATTTCACCGCAACCCGGACGGCAGTTGCGGCTTGAGTTTGGCCGTACAGGGAAAACACCAATGTTTGGGGATTTTAGGCGTTTACAGCTCCCAATTTCGCCGCTTCAGCCAAGACGATCTCAACTTCGTGCAAAGCGTCGCCAACATCCTGGCCGCCGCCATCGAACGCCAACAAACCGCCGACGCCCTGCGCCACTCCGAAGAACGGTTCCGAACCGCCCTGAAAAACTCGCCCATCGTCGTCTTCAACCAAGACCGAAACCTTCGCTACACCTGGATTTACAACCCCGCCTTGGGCTACCAAGCCGAAGAAGTCATCGGCTTGTGCGATCGCGACATCTTCGACCCCAAAGACGCCGACATTCTCGAATCCCTCAAATATCGCGTCATCGACACCGCCGAAGGCATCCGTCAAGAAGTGGTGATTCGCGAACAGGGGAATCTCAAATGCTACGACCTCACCATCGAACCCCTCTTCGATCGCGACGGCACCCTCCTCGGCGTCACCTGCACCGCCCTCGACATCAGCGATCGCAAACAAGCCGAACTTGCCCTACAAGAAAGCCAACACCTCATCCAACGCATCGCCGAAGCCAGCCCCAACATCCTTTATATTTACGACCTCCTCGAAGAGCGCAACATCTACGTCAACCAAGGCATCAGCCGCATTCTCCACTACACCCCCGAACAAGTGCGGGACATGGGAAACACCCTGTTTCCCCAACTGATGCACCCCGAAGACTTACAACGCTTTATCCAACACCGACCGATTTTCGATACTGCCAAAGACAGCGACATCGTCGAATTCGAGTACCGCCTGAAAGACAGCCAAGGAAACTGGCATTGGCTCGTCTCTCGCGATATCGTCTTCAGTCGCACAGCGGAGGGCAAACCCAAGCAAATCCTGGGGTCGGCCTCCGATATCACCGAACGAAAACAGGTCGAAGAACGACTGCGGCTGAGCGAACGCGCCATCGCCGGAAGCAGTAACGGTATCGTCATGGCTGACGCCAGACTTCCCGATATGCCGATTATTTTCGTCAACCCCGCCTTCGAGAAAGTGACAGGGTACAGCATCGAAGAAGTTCTCGGACAGAACTGTCGTTTTTTGCAGAAAGGCGATCGCCGCCAACCGGAACTCGATCGCCTGCGAGAAGCCATTCGTCACCGTCGCAGTTGCACCGTCATTCTCCGCAACTACCGCAAAGACGGCTCTCTATTTTGGAACGAACTCAACATCTCCCCCATTTTCGACGATAAAGGTCAGCTGACCCATTACCTCGGCATCCCAAACGACATCACCGAATTTCGCAAACAGGAACTCGAACGGCGCATCGTACAGAAACGGCTCGAATACCTTCTCGCCTCGAGTCCCGGCATCCTCTACAGCATGCAAGCGGACGGCCAGCGTGCCACCTTTGTCAGCCACAACTGCACCGCACTCCTCGGTTATTCCCCCCAGGACATCCAAGCCCCAGGATTCTGGCGAAAACAGCTTCATCCCGAGGATGTCGAGAGTCGCTTCGACGCCGGAATGAAACAACTGTTCGCCACCGGACGACACAGTACCGAATATCGATTTCGCCACCGCGACGGTCGGTATCGTTGGATTTACGATCGCATGAAACTGGTACGGGACGACGCCGGACATCCCCTAGAAATTATCGGCTACTGGCTCGATATTACCGATCGCAAACAGGCCGAAGAAGCCCTACGGGCCAGCGAAAATCGTTATCGACTCATGGCGGACAACTCCACCGACGCCATCACCCGCCACAGTCCCGACGGTGTGTATTTGTACGCCTCTCCCGCCTGTCGTACCCTGTTGGGATACGACCCCGAAGACCTCATCGGCCGGTCTGCTTACGAGTTCTTCCATCCCGAGGATCTCCGCGCTATCCAACAGAGCCACCAGAACATCTTAAACCTGCCCGACGTGCAGACTGTGACCTATCGCGTTCGCCGCCACGACGGGAGTTATATTTGGTTTGAAACCACCAGTCGCACCGTGCGCGACGACAGCGGCCGCGTTAAAGAAATCGTCGCCGTTTCCCGAGATGTCAGCGCCCGCAAACAGGTAGAAGATTCGTTAAAAGCTTCGCTTCAAGAAAAAGAAATTCTACTTAAAGAGATTCATCACCGAGTTAAAAACAATCTGTTGGTGGTGTCGAGTTTGTTAGAGTTTCAATCGGATTACACTGACGATCCCGAAGTGGTCAAAATTCTCCAAGACAGCCAAACGCGGATTGCGTCGATGGCGTTAATTCACGAAAAATTGTATCGATCGACCGATTTGGCGCGGATCGATTTCGGCGAGTACCTGGAAAATTTAGTTGAGAGTACCATCGCCTCCTACGATGTCCGAGAGCGACCGATTCACGTTCAGCTCGATATCGAACCGATTTCTCTCAATATCGAAACCGCCCAACCCTGCAGCTTAATCGTCAGCGAACTGCTCTCGAACGCCTTCAAACACGCCTTTCCCGACGGACGAGAGGGTACGATTTCCCTGGGATTGCACGCCATCGAGGGGGAACGTTTTCGCTTGACGGTGAGCGACGACGGCGTCGGCGTTCCGGAAAACCTCGATATTCGCGCGGTGGATTCGTTAGGGATGGAGTTAGTTTGTACTCTGACTCAACAGTTAGATGTAGCTTTGCAACTCGATCGCCGAAACGGAACTTTCTTCGCCTTGGAATTTTCTGAACTTCATTATCGCAAGCGAGTTTAATTGAAGCGATCGCCTTATCTTCCAGAGCCTCCAGATCCCCGGCATCTCGAAGATGCCGGGGATCTCACGCATCCATTGAGCGATCGGGGATTTTTTTACCAATTATTTCAAATTGTTCTATAATTAAAAATAGGTTCAAACGTTCTATATTGATTCTTAAATATTAATATTAATGACTAACTCTCAAAGAGACAAGCTGACCGATTCCAGCGATCGGCTGTTGGGTTCCACTCCGTTCCATCCAACCGACGCCAAACTATCGAATACTAATGATTAACGATTGAAAGGGGTAAATTATGGACGAGACGAAGGTACTCATTGTTGAAGACGAATTGTTAATTGCCAAAGGCTTGGCGCGGAAGTTAAAGAAACTGGGGTATACCGTGGTGGATATCGTCTCCTCCGGCGACGCCGCCATCGATCGAACCGAGGCATTACAACCCGATATCATTTTGATGGATATCGTCATCAAAGGCGACCTCGATGGCATTGCCACCACCCAAAAAATTCACCATCGCTACGAGGTTCCGGTGATTTACGTGACCGCCTACGCCGATGACGAAACCTTAGAACGTGCTGAAGATACGGGGGCTTACGGCTATATTCTCAAGCCGTTTAAAGACCGAGAAGTTCACGCGGCGATTAAATGCGCTCTCAAGAAACACCAACGGGAACGCCAGGTATCTGAAGAACTCGATCGACAGCAGAAAAATAGCGCCTTACAAGCTCAGTTTCTGTCGATGGCGGCTCACGATTTACGAAGTCCCCTGACGACGATTTTAGGGTCTACAGAACTACTGGCGCACTACGGCCATAAGTTTGACGAAGCCAAGAAAAGCCGCTACCTGGAACGCATTCAAGCCACTGTCGCTCAAATGAACCAGTTACTTGAAGATATTCTCGCCCTCAGTCGCGCCGAGGAGAGTCAAGTGGTGTTTCAGTCAGTGGCGATCGAACTGGCGGCGTTTTGTCGCAACCTGACGGAAGAGTTCCAAACTCAACCGACGCCTCGGATTCAGTTTTCGAGTTCCTGCGACGGCTTACAGGGGGAAATGGACGCGACGCTTTTGCAACATATTTTGATGAATTTGCTCTCGAACGCTTTGAAATATTCTCCAAAAACGGAACCCGTTTTATTTTCCCTGTCGCGAGAGAAGGGATTGGCGGTGTTTGAAGTGGTCGATCGCGGAATTGGCATTCCGAAGGCGGACTTAGATCGACTGTTTCAAGCCTTTCACCGCGCTGGGAACGTCGGTGATATTCAAGGAACGGGGTTAGGTACGGCGATCGTCAAACGGTTTGTCGATTTGCACGGCGGGACGATTTCCGTCGAGACTGTGGAAGGACAAGGTAGCACTTTTATTGTGAAGCTCCCTCTCCAGCGTTCTCGGTAGAACTCCCATTTGTGAAGAGAGTGAGTTCTACTGTTGTGAATCATAGGTACTTGCCCCCTTCACAGGTGCGATCGACAACCCCGATTCGCGGTCAATTCAACTTTTGGGTTTGAAGTTGTGATGCGATCGAACTCCCAGTATCTCTAAGATTCTGGGATTTTTTGATGCTCGATCGCACCTTCACAAACCAACTTTCACGAAAATTCATGGCGGTCTCCGTTTCTCTCGAATAACATAAAACTATCAAATCAAATATTTCAGCCCACATCAGATTTAGTCGTTAATTCTGGATTTATTATTGAGATTTTTTGGACTGATTGTTTTGACTAAAAAATGTATTTAAAAATCTTTTTTGAATACAAAATAAATCCCAATTTACAAATTCAAGCAAAAGACAAAAGACTCATTTTTTGATAAATTCGCCAAAAACGCTTGGATTTTAGCCAAAAACAGAATTTTAGGAAACTCTATAAAAACAAGAAAAAACCGAAATAAACTCAATAATTCATTGTTTTTGTTGCGTCAAAACCATTTGTTTTCTGAGTCAAAAATAGAATCTAATCTTCAAGTATTTGATTAAAAAAAATCAATTTCAGAAAATAAAAAAACAAGAATCCTAGCGATTCACAAAAACCAAAACCCAAGAATTTTATCTCAGACGTAAAATCAGCCCCCCCCAAAGGACACCAAAACTCCGTGTCCTCTGTGTCTCTGTAGCGACCCCCCCCCTCAAAACAACCCACTCAAAACAAGGGTGAAGCTCATGCTCGACTACTCCAGCCCCGAAGAAACCTATCGACCCGAACTCAAAAGCGGATCGATCGCACAACCCGACCCCAATTATCCAGGGAATCTCGCCGGACTCCAAAAACAAACCCCGTTAGAACCTCACGAAAGCGGCGGTCTCGACACCCCAGAACTCCCCGAAATTCCCATCATCGAAATACCAGAAAGCGATATCGACGACCCTGGAACTGACCGGAGATTCGAGGAAGGATTCGGCGACGAAAACTCGAATAGCGAGTTCGACGTTGGCTATAGTAAATCCGACCCCATTACCGGCGATTATAATACCTACGACGAAACCGAAGGATCGGGGGTCGGAATACCCGATCCCAACGATTTCAGCCAAGCGATCGATCTCGACGTTCTCGACGAACTCACCCACGTGACCGGAGACATCGACTTTACCAATCCCAACGACCTGTATCGATTCCAACTCACCGCCGAACAACTCGTTTCGTTGTACTTATACGGACTTGAAGGCGACGCCGATCTTTTCTTAATGCACGATCGCAACGAGAACCAAGAATTCGACGAAGGGGAACTCATCGACTACAGCTTTCGATACGGAAGCTTCGCCGAATCGATCGAGCGTAGCCTCGAAGCGGGAACTTATTACCTGCGCGTCGCCTATTACCGAGGCGATACGGACTATCACCTGCAACTGAACGCCACCGATTTAGCGGGGGACGACATCGCTGGAAACCGCCTCGACACCGCTCTCGACTTGGGTAAACTCGACAGTCCCCGAACAGTTCGCGAATTTGTCGGAAACTCCGATGCAGAGGATTATTACCGAATACAGCTCGATCGCGATCGTAACATCGGCTTGCGCGTTGGCAACTTAACCGCAGACGTAGACGTAGAAATTATCACCGAAGACGGAACCGTTGTCGCCGGATCGTATAACTGGGACAATTCAGACGAACAGTTCGATTGCGCTTTAGCGGCGGGAACCTATTTCGTTCGGGTGGCGCAGTACGAGGGTAGTACCCATTACGACCTCAGCCTCAGCGACATCCCGTTAGACCCGGCGGGAAACGATTTCGACAGTGCTTTAAACGTCGGTATCCTCAACTCCTCGACGTATTACAGCGGTATTGTCAATAACCTCGATGTATACGACTATTACCGTTTCGACCTCACCCAAACCACCGATGTCCGTTTGGGGTTGCAACCCTTTCACGGAAACCCTAACTTAGAACTGATTCGCGATGCCAACGGAGACGGTATTTTTGAGAATAGCGAAAGTATTTCGGCGTCGATTAACTGGGGAACGGCCGAGGAAGTGGTTGAAATGACCCTCGAGGCGGGAACCTATTACGCGCGGGTGGTTGACGATCTATACAGCTTTAACCACTTCTGGTGCTTTGAGGAACGACCGCCGAGCGATTATACTCTGCATCTGGAAGCGACAGCGTTCGATCGACCGGGAGACCGTCCCGAAACCGCTCGCAACCTCGGTACAACCCCCGATGGGATTTTGTACGAAGGCTTCATCGGTCACGGGAACGAACGGGATGTTTATCGTTTCGAGGTCGATGAGACGACGGATTTTGATTTCGCGGTTCGCGAGGTTAATACGGCGATGCGGGTTTCGTTAACCTGGGATAGTAACGGCGACGGAGCGATCGATGAGTTGGACGAGTCTCGATCGAGATCCTGTTATGAGGCAGACTCGATCGCACTGGAGCAAGTTCTCGAAGCCGGAACCTATTATCTGACCGTGGAATCGGAGGGAGGAAACAGCGACTATATCTTGAGTTCCTTCGCCACTCCCGTCACTGAAAGCGATCTGGCGGGGAATACCCTAGTTGAAGCCGCCGATCTCGGCGTTCTGAGCGATCCGATCGCCATCGCGGATAACGTGGGGGTTGCGGACGGCGACGATTGGTATCGTTTCCATCTCGATCGCGAGGGTGAGGTGGAAATGTGGCTGTACGATTTAGACGAAGATGTGGATATCGAATTGAGTCGGGACCGCAACGGAAACGGAGCGATCGAACCGGAGGAAATCCGCTCGGGTTCCTATCGCAGTAGCGGCGTCGAATCGATTCGCGAATCCCTGGAGGCGGGAACTTACGCCGTGCGGGTGTTGTCCTTCGACGGCGAGGATAGCGACTATCAACTCTTACTCACCCGCCGCGACAGGGTTTCCGCTGTGGAAGCGGGAAACAGTCTGGAGACATCCGCCGATTTAGGACTTCTCGAGGAAACCGTCACCCTGCAACCGTCGAATTCCAACGATGGCGAAGGCGACTACTACCGCTTTGAGGTCGATACCTACAGTCAATTCAACATTTTCGCCTCGAGGTCGGACGATTTCACCACCGTCTGCTTACTGGGAGAAGACGGTGAAACGATTCTCACGCGATCGGGGTTTAAAGTGGTCTCTTGCGATCGCTATCTCGAACCGGGAACCTATTTCCTGCGGGTCGATTCCAGCAAACCGAACCCAGATAGCGATTCTCTCCTCGTTCTTTCCGCCGAACCCATCGAACAGAACGACAGCGTGGGGAATACTCTCACCACCGCTTTGGGTATGGGCAATTTGGGGGAATCCTGGCAAGTCTTGAACGAACAGGTGGGTGGTTTCGACTCCAGCGACATCTATCGTTTCACCGTTGAAGGCGATCGCAATTTCTCGGCGTTGTGGGACGCAACCAACGGAGGCGGGAGTTTGCAGTTAATCCGAGACGAGAATCACAACGGCGTTATCGATGAGGGAGAAATTCTCACCAATTCTCGATACTACGATAGTGGGAAGTCGATCGATCGTCTGTTGTCTGAAGGAACCTACTTCATCCAAGTCGGCGGAGGGAGCCAGATTTCCGATTACCGTCTCAACCTGCGAACGACGGCGGCGATCGTTCCCGAACTCGTTGAATTTCCGGAACTGGCGATCGAACTTCCCCCAGACGAAGCGGGAAACACCCCCGAGACGGCGCGAGATTTAGCCCAACTCGGCGAGTTTATCTCGGTCTCGGACGGCGTCAGCAGTCTCAACGACCCCGACGATTACTATTCCTTTGAAGTCACGGAAAACGGCGAACTGACGCTCTTGGTGTCCGACTTCAGCCAAGAACTGACCCTAGAACTTTCTGACGGCGAGGAAACCCGTGTTTTCTCCATCGATGATTGGAACTATTTTTCTTGGAGAAATTTTCAAGGGAGAAATTTTCAAGGGAGAAATTTTCAAGAAATCGATGAATTTTTGAGGGCGGGGAGTTACACCTTGTGCGTGACGGTTCCCGAAGACACGCCGGCCACCCCCTATCGTTTGAGTTTCAGCTTTGAAGCCATCGCCGACACCGCCGGAGATACGATGGCCACGGCGCGAGATTTGGGAAGTCTCGACAGTGCGGTACTGCTTGAGGAGTTTATCGGCAACTTCGACGCCGCAGACGCTTATCGCTTCGACGTGACAGGAAACCATCCGGTGAGTATTGCCTTCGAGGGACTGGCCGACTATGCGGATGTGGAACTGGGACGGGATGGCAACGGGAACGGCGCCATCGACGAGGACGAAATCCTCGAACTTACCGATGAGATCGACTATCGCGGCCTCGAATGGCAGTTCGACAATCTCGAAGCGGGAACCTATGTCGTGCAGGTTCGCCATGTCGAAGACCGCTCTTGGTACAGCAACCATTATCAAATTTCCCTGCGACCGGATTCTTATAGCATAAAAACCGGATACGGTCAAGTCAAAGCGAACGCTGCCTTGGGACTGTCTCCGTCAGAGGACAACGCCTCCGGTAAAAACCTGTGGGGGATCGATCGCGTCGAGGCGCCAGAAGCTTGGAACCACGGATATCGCGGCGACGGCGTGGTGGTGGCGGTGGTCGATACCGGAGTCGATTGGCATCACGAAGACCTAGCCGACAACATTTGGACGAACGCCGACGAAATTGCCGATAACGGCATTGACGATGACGGAAACGGCTTTATCGACGATGTTCGGGGATGGGATTTCGTCAATGAAGACAACGATCCTCTAGATTTGCA
This sequence comes from Baaleninema sp., assembly GCF_049974805.1. Lineage (NCBI taxonomy): Bacteria > Bacillati > Cyanobacteriota > Cyanophyceae > Oscillatoriales > Oscillatoriaceae > Baaleninema > Baaleninema sp. Next base: position 18,862 of record NZ_JBNGCO010000041.1, on the reverse strand, counting down.
CGGTCACGGGACTCACGTTTCCGGCACCATCGCCGCCTTAGATAACGGCTTCGGCGTAACGGGGGTGGCGCCCCACGCGACGATTATGCCCGTCCAGGTTCTCAATGCGGGGGGGAGTGGAACCTATCGCGACGTAGCCGACGGCGTTCGTTACGCAGCGGCTAACGGTGCCGACGTTATCAATTTAAGTCTCGGGGGCGGTTATTCCAGCGATCTCGAAGTCGCGATTCGATCGGCAGTCGCCCAAGGGGTTGTCGTGGTCATGTCAGCGGGCAACAGTGGCGCTTCGAGTCCCGGCTATCCCGCCCAAGGTGCGATCGATCGCGGTATGGCGGTAGGCGCCTACGACAGCGATCGCCAGATGGCATGGTTTTCCAACTGCGCCGGATTCAACTGTGACTACGTGATGGCGCCGGGTGTCGATGTTTATTCCACCTTACCGAACCACCGTTATGGCAGCTATAGCGGTACGTCTATGGCAGCCCCCCACGTTTCCGGAGTCGCTGCCCTCGTCCGTCAAGCCAACCCCAACGCCACGGTTGAGGAAATCGAAACGGCGATCGTTCGATCGGGCGATCGCCATGCTGTGATGGACTGAGTTGAGATACCCCAGTCGAGGTCGATCGGGTGCGGTTAGTGGGCGGTTGTCAGTTCGCGTGAAACCCCGTAGCTCTGTTGCATCCACGCAACAGGGCTAAAACGGTTTTTTCCGATGGTGCGATCGATCGGCTTTTGTTGCGTTTTATCAAAAATGTTAGGCCTTAAGCCCAAAAGTTTTGATAAATTGAGCGCGATCGCTTGTAAGGAGATCGAATCGCTATGGAATCGAACCCGATAGACCCTCAACCTCAATACGAATTTGTTGACACTTCAGTGTCAACTCAAATAACAGTGTATTGCAAGACTTCTTGAAACCCAGCTTATCGAAAACGGATTCCGTATGCGCGTCGCTTACCGTGGCGTACCATAGCGCGTACCATAGCGCGTACCATAGAAAAACAATTTCCAAAAACGAGATGAGGGAGTCGGCATCCTATGGCGAACGCAGAACACCTCTGGACTCTCAAGCGAGGCGTTGAGGTCTGGAATCGCTGGCGGGAAGAGAACGATCGCATCGTTCCTAACTTGCACGATGCTGACTTACGAGGGTTGAAACTGGCGGGGGCGAACTTGCGCCGCGCCTGTTTGAGCGAAACTTCGTTGAGTTTGGCGGATTTGCGCGACGCGGATTTACGAGAAGCGGATTTATACGAAGCGGATTTGTTTGAGGCGAACCTAGAGGGCGCCAAGCTTGATCGCGCCTATCTGTTTCGGGCGAACTGTTACCGCGCCTCCCTTTACGGCGTCTCGCTGTATCGTGCCATGCTGGGACGGGCGGATTTAACCAAAGCTTCGGTACGGGATGCGGATTTAACTGAGGCTAGTTTGAGCGAAGCCAATTTGACCCAGACGAACTTTACCGGGTCGAACCTGTCGCACAGCTTTCTCAAATCGGTTCGCGCCATCGCCACGGTATTCGACGAGGCAATTTTGACGGGGGCTTGTTTGCAAGATTGGCAAACCGACAGTGAAACCCGCCTCGAACGGGCAGTTTGCGAGTTCGTATTCTTTGAGTACGACGTCAACCAACATCTGTTTCGCCGACGCTATCCCCGCAATCCGGGCCAAACGCTCGAACCGGGGGCGCTGGCGGCCTTGTTCGCCCCAAAACCGCAAGTCTTCGGGTTGTCCCTGTCGGCGTCGATGTCGTGGACGGCGCTGCGGGAAACCCTCGAAGCGTTGCAGGAAACTCGCCCGGAAGACGAACTGCATCTGTCGGCGATCGAACAAACGGAGGCGGGAAAAATTGTCTTGCGTCTCTCGGTGTCGGCTACGTCGGACCTGCTGGAAGTGGAACGGTTGTTTCGTCAGGAATACGACCGTGTCTGTCAGCGGGAAGGGTCGGTTTTGGGGACGAACGGACAGAAGGCCGAACTGTTCGATATCGTTCGCGTGTTGTCCGATTGCGAAAGCCTTCGCGATCGCTCTTCATCCTAGAGACAGAGGATACTGAAAACAACCCGTCACCATGCCAGGGTTCCGGCGAAGTGAGATGGGTAAATGTAAATTTATCAGAGTAAATTTATCAGATCGGAGTCTCTGCACTGAATCGATATGTTGTTGGGTTTCGCTCTCGCTCCACCCAACCTAACGCAAACTCATATTTTTACAAAAGTGAGATGCACCCAGTGAGATTGTTCCTGATTCCGCCAATTTTCTAGAACTCTGCTAGAGATGATGGTCGGTTGGATCGATCGCGGACTCCCAAGAAAATGCGATCGCGCTTACTGCTGTTGGGGTGGGTCGCTTCAACCCAACCGACGCAACCGAACAATTGGCGAAGGATTTGTAGCAATCGCAATCCTAATTCATTTTTGGCAACTAACCGAAGTTAAAGTTACGACTAATTAGGGATTTTGCCGCGAATTATTTACGATTGCTAAATTTCAAAGAACAACTTTAAAGAATCCCTTTAAAGAACAACGGTATTACACGGCGCTTTTCTGTTTTTTGTTCCGTTTCTTCTCCAACTGTTTCTGCTTCTGTTTCTCCCGCTTTTGCTTCCGCTTCAGTTCTTCTGCCTGTTTCTTGGCCTCGAGTTCTGCCTTGACTCGCGCTTCTTCTTTTTTGTCTAAGTAATAGTGATAGTCGCCGTTGTACAACTTCAATTCGCCGTTTTCGATTTCGACAATTTTGTTGGCGACTTGTGAAATAAAGTAGCGATCGTGAGAAACAATTAATGCCGTTCCGTCGTATTCTTTCAACGCCGTTTCTAACATCTCCTTGGCGGGAATATCCAAGTGATTAGTCGGCTCGTCTAAAATCATCAAGTTCGCCGGACGCAACAGCATTTTCGCCAGCGCCAACCGTGCCTTTTCACCACCGCTCAAAGCGGAAACGGGTTTGAAAACGCTTTCTCCGCTAAACAAAAACCGTCCTAATAAAGTGCGGACTTCTTCGTTTTTCCAGGTCGGAACTTCCCGATGGATGGTCTCCATAACGGTTAAGGTTAAATCCAAAGCTTCGGCTTGATTCTGCTCGAAATAACCGGGGATGACGTTATGTTTGCCCAGTTCGACTTTTCCTTCCTCAATGGTTTCCATGCCCATAATCAACCGAAGCAGAGTCGATTTTCCGCAACCGTTGGGGCCGAGAAAAGCGATTCGATCGCCCCGCTCGACGAAAAGGTTCGCCCCCAAAAAGAGAATTTCCTCATCGTAGGTATAGGTTAAATCTTCGATGGTGACGACTTCTCGTCCGCTGCGAGGGGCGGGGGGAAAATGGAATTTCAGGTTTTTCGTGCTGCCTGTGGGGGCGTCTACGAGTTCCATTTTCTCAAGTTGTTTTTCGCGGCTTTTCGCCTGGGTGCTGCGGGTGGCACTGGCGCGAAATCGCTCGATGAAAGCTTGTTGTTTTTCGAGTTCTTTTTGTTGCCGTTCGTAGGTGGACAGTTGAGCGAGTTGGTTTTCGGCTTTTTGTTCGAGATAGGCGGTGTAATTGCCCAGATAGGTGGTGGAAACGCCCCGTTCGGTTTCGACGATTTGGGTGCAGAGTCGATCGAGAAATTCTCGGTCGTGAGAAACGATGACCATCGGCGTGTTAATGCCTTTGAGGTAGTTCTCCAACCATTCAATGGTTTCGAGGTCGAGGTGGTTCGTCGGTTCGTCGAGGAGGAGAACATCGGGATCTTGCAGGAGGATTTTGCCCAAACTCATCCGCATTTGCCAACCGCCGCTAAAGTCGCTGACGAGTCGATCGCCGTCGCTGACGGAAAACCCCACTTCGGGCAGGATTTTTTCGATTTGAGATTCCAGGCTGTAGCCGTCGAGGGCTTCAAATTTACGTTGGTGGCGATCGAGTTCGTGAATGAGATCGTCGAGTTCGTCCGGGGAGGCGGTTTCCATCGCCTTCGTCACGTCGGCGATTTTCTGTTGGACGCGGTTGGCTTCCTCGAACACCGTCCAAAATTCAGCCCGGACGGTTCGCGTGGGTTCGACTTCAAACTCTTGAGTAAGATAGGCGATTTTTAAACTCGAGGGACGAATCACTTCGCCGGCGGTGGGTTCGATTTCGTCGGCGACGATTTTTAACTGGGTGGATTTTCCAGCTCCGTTAGCCCCGACGAGTCCGATGCGATCGCCGGGTTTGACTTCCCAAGTGACATCCTTGAGAACTTCAATTCCACCGGGGTAAATTTTGCTGATGCGTTCGAGTCTAAGCATAAAATTTCGTGTGAGGACGTCGGGGGTGAGGTGCGATTGGCGTGCAGCAGTCCGCTAACTGCTCTCACTGTAACAAAGCGTTACAAGAATCCCAAGCCTCAAATGTGACTCGATCTGGGCAAGACAGAGAAGATTCAGATTCTCGGGAATTTCGAGAAGGTCGATCGAGAAGAAACGATTACTGACAGCACCGTGGGGCGGGGAGTTGGGCGGTCGATCGACGAAACGATCCGAGATACTGTTCTAAAGCGGCAATTTGAGAGAGATTGAGGCTGTAATAAACCCAACGGCCTTCTTGACGGGGAGAGACGAGCTGAGCTTCTCGTAAGACTTTCAGGTGAAACGACAGTTTTGATTGTGGCGTATCGAGAAGATCGCAAAGTTCGCAAACGCAATGTTCTCGATGGCGCAGGAGATCGAGAATGTTGAGTCTTAAAGCATCGGACAAGGCGCGAAATCCCAGCCCGATCGACTCCGTTTCCAATCCCTTCGATTTAGTCATTGTTCCCCGCCAATGCGTCGATCTTCCATTGTAGCGAGTCCTTGAATTTTCTAATTTGTCGTTTGTTGACGCACCCGTTCCGAATAATCCTGCGATCGAACCTGTCGAAACAGTTGAAACGCCAGCTTCCGCCAACTCAGAGGAAGATAGGACAACCACAGCCCCAATTGGGCTTTTTTCGACCCACCGTTAACGGCAATGGCTTGCTTCAACAAATCCCGCCCCCGCTGGGCCTGTCCCGTTTCCAGATAGCGCAACCCCAAGGCTTCTTGAGTTCCCGCCAGTTTCCCACGCCGCAATTGTTCCAACTCGGTGTCGTCAAAGCAATAACTTTCGAGACAAATGACTTTCGCGTTGAGAAACCGCAGGTTTTGTTCGGGACGAGTTTGTTGTCCGCCGTGAATGCGGTACTCCATTAAGTATTCAGGAATATAGTATCCCTGCTTTCCCGCTAACGCCAAACGGATAAACAGATCGTAATCTTCGCAACCATCGGCGTAGGGGGGAAAAGTTCGCATGAAATCGATCTCCCGCAACGCCTCGAGACGAAAGAGACTCGAACCGATTTGTAGACTTTGATGGTGAAGCGCCTGTAGGGTCAAATCGGTGATTTTCCCCTCGGGAATTCGATCTTTTCCCCATCGGGCGGTATTTTCCTTCGTCGTTTGTTCGTCTCGCTGGCTTTGGGCGTCGATAATCCAGTGATGGGTAGATACGAAATCGATCTCGGGACGATTTTCGAGAACCGCGACAGTTTTCTCGAGGAATTCGGGACAGAGGGCATCGTCGTCGTCGAATTTAATAAAATATTCTCCCACAGCCGCCTTGAATCCCGATCGCATATTGGGACTGCGGCGAATGTTTTGGGGATGACGGATATAGCGAATGCGGGGATCGTCCCACTGGGAAACCACTTCTGGGGTGTTGTCGGTGGAGGCGTCGTCGCAAATTATTAACTCAAAGTCCGTATAAGTTTGCCCCAGAACGCTGTTGACGGCGTAAGTGAGATAGTGGGCGCGGTTGTAGGTGGGGATACAGACGCTAACTTTTGGCATACGGCTTAGGATAACAACTCGACAACACCAGGGACAGGGGACAGATCTGGCAGACGCAAAGCATTCAGAGGGGGAAACGACCCGATCGAAGCGAAGACTCGAAACCCTTTAAACGCGAGCCTCAACTGTAGTGTAGCCCGAACCCTATGGCTCCCACTATTGCGAGAAGGCGAAATCCGCCCGAAAGTACGAGACTTTCAGGCGGACTGGCAAATTTCTCGTTATTATGCGCTTTGGCGAATGTCTCCGTTCGCGGAGTCGGTTCGCCTAGGAAGGCTTTTTAGTAGAGCGCTTCTTCTTGGTGGGTCATGATGGTGCAGTCCGAAGTGGGGTAAGCCACGCAAGTCAGGACGTAACCCGCTTCGATTTGATCGTCATCCAAGAAGGATTGGTCGGATTGGTCGATGGAACCTTCGGTGATTTTACCAGCGCAGGTGGAGCAAGCACCGGCACGGCAGGAATAAGGCAGGTCGATGCCTTGTTCTTCAGCAGCGTCGAGGATGTATTCGTCGTCAGGTACTTCGATCGTGGTGTTGAGACCTTCGTCTTCGTTAATGAGGGTAACTTTGTAAGTCGCCATGTGATTATTTTCTCCAGACTATAAGCTTTCCTAATCGCCTAAATCGACGGTTTTCGCGCCGACTTGCCGAGGTTAGGTATCTACTATCTCTGATATTACGGGAAAAGATAGATGATGCAACCCCTAGGACGAGGACGATCGCAACGAAATTTATTATAACTATTCCTAATTCAACCTCGATTTACTTATGGATCGATTGCCTGAGAATGACTCCTATTAACAAAATCTTTATATTTTGTCAATTCACGAATTTTTGTGTATTTCGCCGGTTCTGTTGGGGGAGATCGGAGAAGTCCTCAATTTTTCGAGTTGAGGGGCATCACCGAAAAACCCGAGATGACATTGCCCGAGAAATCGATCGCCTTCGTCAGGCTACTTTTGCCCTCCACTTTCCTTTTTCTTAACCGAATTTCAGAATATCCTGATTAACTCATATATTGATGTTTTGATAAAGCGTGCGATCGATCCCCTGGAGAAGGCCGCCAGATCCCCGACCGTTTAATCTGGAAAAAAGCATTTTAGCGATTCGACTTAGCGATTCGATCGAAACCCTATGCCAGTGACTCCCTTTTCCCTCGGTATCTGGAACCTCATCGCGGCCACCCCCGCCGGAACGCCCACCTTCGCGCTCCAAGATGCGTTCTTCGCCTTCGTCATTGTCGGACTGTTGATTCTCGTCGGACGGCTGATTCGACAAAAACTGAAAATCCTGCGAGTTCTCTACATCCCCAGTTCGATCGTAGCGGGAGTGTTGGCGTTGCTACTGGGGCCGCAAGTCCTCGGACAACTGGTGTCCCCCGATTCCCCCTTCGTCGAAGGACTGTTTTCCCAAGACGTTCGCAACGTCTGGAGTCAGTCCCCCGGCGTCTTTATCAACGTAGTCTTCGCCGCCTTATTTTTAGGCGAACCAATTCCCCGTCCCGGGGACATTTGGCGCAAAGCCGCCCCGCAAGTAGCCTTCGGACAGAGCCTCGCCTGGGGTCAGTACGTCGTAGGATTAATTCTGACGCTGCTCGTATTGACCCCAGTTTTCGGAATTTCCCCCATTTCCGGAGCGTTAATCGAAATCGCCTTTGAAGGGGGTCACGGAACGGCGGCGGGGATGGCCGGAACCTTTACCGAGTTGGGATTTCCCGAAGGGGGCGATTTAGCCCTCGGTTTGGCGACGGTAGGTATCGTCTCGGGAATCGTTTCGGGGATTTTGCTGGCCAACTGGGGACGCCGTCGGGGATTGGTGGCCTCGGCCAGGTTGGAACCCGCTTCAGCGGAAGAACCTTACGAAACGGAAATCGCCCGCCAAGAACATCCCGATATTGTGGCGGCTCGCCAACAGTTAACGGAAGATTTGCTGATCGATCCGATTTCGTTGAATTTGGGATTCGTGGGACTGGCTATCGCCATCGGTTGGGCAATTTTAGCCGTTCTCAAAGCCATCGAAGCGGCCACTTGGGGACAAAACGGGTTAACGATTATGGCTTACGTTCCCCTGTTCCCGATGGCGTTGGTGGGGGGAATTATCGTTCAAGGGGTGTTGATGCGCTTGCGGTTGACGCCGTTGGTGGTGCGATCGCTCATGGAACGCATTGCAGGCGTCGCCTTGGACGTCACCATCGTCACAGCACTGGCCTCGATTTCGCTGACGGCGTTGGGGGCGAATTTCGTACCGTTTGCGTTGTTGGCCTTGGCGGGGATTGCTTGGAACGTCTTAGCCTTTGTGTTTCTGGCACCTCGGATGTTACCGACGTTTTGGTTCGAGCGGGGGTTGGGCGATATGGGTCAGTCGATGGGGGTGACGGCGACGGGGATTCTGTTGTTGCGGATGGTCGATCCTCACAATCGATCGGGTGCCTTTGAGAGTTTTGCGTACAAGCAGTTATTTTTCGAGCCGATCGTCGGTGGCGGTTTGTTTACGGCGGCCGCGCCGATTTTGGTGGTGGAGTTGGGTGCTTCGGGGGTTTTGATGCTGACGGGGGGACTGTTGGTGTTTTGGTTGGTTTTGGGGCTGTTCGTCTTCGGACGGAAGGAGCGAGCGGTTCAATAGCAAGGCTTCTGTTGAGGTTTTGAGAGACCCGGAATTTTCGAGATTCCGGGTCTCTGGGATGTTTCCTCTTTCGCGTCGATCGCTCGATGCCTCTGACTGAAACGCCTTGAGGCTCTCGTCTGCAAAAAATACATAATTTGTACTTACAAAATACAAATATAAATAATCTTGTATTTCTTAGTTTATAGGAGTTTTCGGGATTCAAAAAAAGAATTAAAAAATAGTGTTTTCATTCCTTGATAAAAATGTTTTAATCAAATTAGAGGGTTTGGAAATGCTGTCATGTATTGGATGACTTTATCGTTAGCGATCGCCTATGTCGCCAGTGTTTATCTGTTGCTGGCGCTGATACGGAAGATGATGTTTCGCCGCGCCACGGCTAAGGTTAAATAATTGAAAGGCGAGGTCGGGAAACTGCGGATTGGCTATTCCTCGACCTCGACTCACAATCTATAGGATCTATACGATCGCGCCGTTGGCGATCGAAGTCGAGAGGTTAGAGGGTTCGGCATCGATGGCAGGAGACGATGCGATCGAAAGTCCCTCGATCTCGTCGATCAGATCGTCGAGCATCTCCCAGCGTCGGGCTGTCGCCCAAATTGTTTCGGTCACTTCCTGTCCCGGTGCCACCAGAAGCGTACCATCGGGTTTGGTGACGAAACGAGAAACGCGACGCCCGACAGCTTGGGGTTTGAGAGAGCTGTAAGGTGCGATCGACGAATTCCTCTCGGCGATCGCGATCGATTGTGAATGGCTGCGGGGTGAATGTCTGCTGGATTCAGTCGTGTCAAAGAGTCTAGAGTCTCCTGTCACGATCGATTTCCTCCTGTTGTAACATCAATAATCGAAAACAAAACCAAAACGAAAACAAAAATACGGTTCGGACAGTCCAAAAACATCGATCTGTCCTCAACCCGGTTCAGTGTAGCGAGTGGCGCTCGCATTTTTGCCTATCGCGTGGTAGAGATGTCACTAGAATTTATCAGAAAATTTTCACCAAAGGGCGATCGCTCAGTTCTCTCTCAGCCCTGCAAAGTTTCACTAAAGTGATGCCGATCTCATGGGATATCATAGCGATCGTCTAAAATTTGACCAAACATACTAACTCGCCAAAAATATCTAACTTTTCAACCTTTTTCTCAATCTTCAATTTTTAAAAAATCCCGAAAGAAGTTACAAAAAACGCTCAGCCGCAGTCGAGAACCCCGGCATCTCGGAGATGCCGGGGTTCTGAAAGCCGATCTGAAAGCCATCAAGTCTAAAAACGAGAAAACCCCTCAATTCCCGTTGCGTTCGGCAGACAGAGGCATAAAATCAGCAAATTCGCGTTGGTCGAAATGATAAACCGTGCGAATAGGATAGGGAATATTGATATCGGCGCGATCGCAAGCCGCCTTCAGTGCCATCATGACCTGAGTTTGAGCGCGTCGCACCTCAGCTCGTTGCGGTGCCGTCCAATAGCGCACCACCAAATCGATCGAACTATCGCCAAAACTCACCACATCGACTTCCACTTCCGGCACTTGCAGAACCCCTTCCACGCCCTGAAGCGCTTCGTAGAGAACCTCTCTAGCCTTGGGAAGCGGCGTATTATAGTCCACGCCGATCGATAAATCCGTGCGTCGTTGAGGTAGCGCCGTCAACACCTGAACCGGACTCGTAAACACGATCGAATTGGGAATTACCACCTGTTCGCCGCGATAAGTGCGAATTTGAGTCGATCGAATGGCGATTTCCTCCACCGTTCCCTCGTAATCGTCCACCACGATCTGATCGTGAAGTTCAAACGGTTCATGTAACAGCAGCAGAATTCCCGCCAGAAAATTCTTAAAAATATCCTGAAACGCAAAACCAACGGCGACGGAACTCAACCCCAGCAGAGCGATGATATCGCCGACGCGCAACCCCGGGAACGCAATGACGCCAGAGGCGAGAATCCCCACCACCCAAGTGGCGACGTAACTGGTTTGCACCACCAACGACTGAAGCGATCGACTTTTGAGAATGCGTCTGGCGGTCGCCGACACCACCCGCTTCACCAAATTGGCACCGTAGCGAGTCGCGAACAAAATTACCACCGCCACCAGCAACGCCGGAAGCAGTTGAATGCTTTGTCCCACCAAATCTACCAGGCGGGACTGAATCTCTTGAATTAATGCAGTCATGTTTTACAGTTCCTTAAAAAAACACCGCAGCGATCGCAGCGTTTTCACGAACAAGCACCGTTAAATTAGACGAAAATCTCCATTTTGTCATCCCCCAATCGAGAGAGATGGGAGAGATCGATCGACTAAAATCGTCGCAAAAACGCTCTCTCTCCCTCAAACGTCCCATCTCTCGGACAATCTCTCGTTGGACAGACGACCGCAGCCTTCTCAGGTTGTTGTAATGAAGGTGAAGCGAAACGACAGGAGTTCTTTTAATATATGCGTCCGATTAATATTGGTTTGACCGATCGCCAACGCAAAGGTGTTATCGAGTTACTCAATCAAGATATCGCCGACTTATACCTACTGTTGGTAAAAACGAAGAAATACCATTGGGATGTCGTCGGTCCTCAATTCCGCACCCTTCACGAACTCTGGGAAGAACACTACACCAGTTTGACGGAAAGTATTGACGAATGTGCCGAACGGGTTCGCGCGTTAGGCGGATATCCCATCGGAACCGTCGAAGGCTTCTTGCAACTATCCTCGATTAAAGAACATCCCGGTGACGTTCCGAGTGCCAATCAAATGGTCGAACGGTTGATGAACGACCACGAACAAATTATTCGCAACTTGCGCGGTCATGTGAATCGCTGTTCCGAAGAATTCGACGACGAAGGAACCGCTGACTTCTTGACTGGAATGATGGAAGACCACGAAGAAATGGCCTGGATGTTGCGATCGTTCCTCGGCGGCGAGTCTGTCTCGGGAGATGGCGCCGGTCGCGAATCTAGTGTTAGCGAACAAATGCCGACAGGCGTGCGGTAATCGTTTCAAGTTCGATCTTGCCGTTTGTTGCAATGAAGTCGGTCGTCTATAACGGTCTTCAATGCCCCAGTTTCTTCAGGACGCTGGGGTTTTTAAGCATGACGGTTTAAAACGCTACTTTCTCGAAAAACGTTCAGTTGTAATTTTCCTTGAGATGCCGGGGATCTGAAAGGCGATCTGAAAGGCCATCTGAAAGACGATGGGCTTCTGGTAATTTTCAGGCAGAATATGCAACCTCTACCTACAGTTTTAGATAAATTTACAAAAACGCAGGTTTGAATCTACTTCTAGATAGATGTAAGCATAGGGATGTCCTCGTTAAACTAATAAGTGAAGATAAAGAAAACTGCAAAAAAACGAGAGGTGAAATCGTTTATGTATTTATTAGTGGAAGGTTCTCAACAGGCATTTCAATATCCGCTGTCTTTAATTGCGGTGGCTGTCGTTGGATTTATCGCCGCTGCTGCCTTGGGTTCGATCGCCTGGTATAACTCCAAGCGTCCCCCCGGTTGGCAAGACAAAGAACGCCCCGATATCGTTCCCGATATCGATACGAACCAGTAATCGAAGAAGCGTTCAAGCCGCGACTCGAATTTAAACGAAGAATTTAAACGAAGAATTCACCGGAAATTCAAGTTTCGTTTAAATCGATCGCACCTGCAAACTCTCACAAAAAGGAGACCCCAAGTATGAGTATCAAACCGACTCCGAACGCTGAAAACTTACATTACGATCGCGAAATCGTTCCGTCTGAAACCGAAGAACGGTTAGAACGGGAAGGCGAGAATTTCCAGAAAACGCCCGAACCCGCGAAAAGTCCTGAAGAAGGACATATCGATACGACGACCGGATACACCGTCGATCGCGAAGGGTTGGCGAACAACTACGCCATCGAACCGGAAATGTATTACGAAGTTCCCGGCGATCGACGGGAGAAACAGGAAGCACTCAAGCAGCAACGGGCTGAAGAGTTTGAAGCCCTTAACGAAACCGACGAAGACGGCAAACTCGAAGTTGGAGAAGACCGCCGGAGTAAAGGCCCGGGCTTGTTCTAAATCCCTCACTCGAATCTGACAGCCCAAGCTCAGCTTTCCTGCTGGGCTTATTCCTTTGGGATTGGGAAAACTGCGGTTGTCCGAGGTGTATTTTTTACAGTCAAACTTCTATTCTTCAATCCTTCATAAATTCTCATTATTTCGATATTGCGATGCTACAGACCCTCAAATATCCCTCCAAAAAATGGATTGCTTGGTGGGCGAAATTTACGGCAGTTCTGGCCGCGTTCAACCTGTTCTTAGGATTGTTCGATCTCAGTTACATTGCCATGCGGGACGTATATTTACGATACGTTCCCGAACTCGTGACCCTTTACGATCCCGTCAAAGGCATCGAACCCCATCCTCAAACGGAAAAATATCTCGAGAGCGTCGATCGCCTGATCGATCGCGTGGGCGAATCTGGTCTCGATTCCCAACAAACCGAAGCCTTGCTGGCGGGGTTGCGATCGCAAAGCGACGCCCTCATCGATGAAAACCCCTTCACCGGATCGGGCAAATTCGCCACCTTCGCCAAACTGCAACGACGCATCAGCGATCGCCTCGGCACCGATTCCGCCAAACAAGCCTTGCGTCGCTTTTGGACGACAGACTACTTAGAAACTTACGGGGTGCGATCGGAACTGGCGTTTTTCCAAACCCGCATCGCCCCACTACTCGACGGTAACTATTACCGTCCCACCGACGATTACGGCCAGCCTGTGGATTGGTACTGGCGCATCGACGCTTGGTTTATCGTCTTTTTCGCCATCGAATACCTGGCGTTGACCTTTTTCGTCTCTCGTCGCCGTGCGGGTGTAACCTGGGGAGAAGCCATGTTACGACGCTGGTACGACCTGTTTTTACTGGTTCCCATTTGGCGGTGGTTGCGAATTATCCCCGTCGCTGTGAGACTGCACCAGTCGAAAGTGGCGAACATGGAAGGGATTCTCTCGCAGATTACCTACGAACCTGCGGCGTATTTGTCCGATCGCGTATCGGAGTTCGTCACCGTTCGCACCTTGAACCAGGCGCAGGAGGCCATTACCGAAGGAGATATGGCCCGGGCGATTTTGCAACCGTCCTCTTATATCAACGTCGGCGACGCCAATACCCTGGAAACCATCACCGATCGACTGTTGCAACTGACGATTTATCGGGTGTTACCGGAGGTGCAACCGGAACTTCGATCGTTGCTGCACTATTCCCTCGACAGTGCCTTTCGCGAATCGGCGTTTGTGGAACTTCTCGAACGGATTCCCGCCTTGAAACATCTACCTCAAGACACCATCGACAACTTGTCCAACTATCTGGCCAACGCCACCTGCGACGCTTTAGCCAACGCTTACGCCGACGAAATTGGACGGGAACGCTTTGAGGAACTCACTCAGGAGTTTCAAGTGGCGTTGCGGCGAGAATTGCAAGACGAGAAGACCTTAGACGAGTTGCAGACCTTGTTATCCGACCTTCTCGAAGAAGTGAAAATCAACTACGTGGAACGGTCTGCCGAACGCACTCCCGAGGAAACGATCGAGGATGTCGAGGCGGTATTCGATCGAATCGAACGGGAAAACGCTGCCAGCAAACCTCAAGATTCTGCCCGGAGGTGAAACTCTGTTCCGAAGCCTCTTGTCATCGCCAAAGCGTCCTTCGGCGCTGCTAGGGGAACGAAAGGTCTTTTCTTGGTATAGTTACAAAGATTTGTTAATTTTTTTCTAAAAACTTCTCTAAATATGCTACATCCCCGGCATCTCCAAGATGCCGGGGATCTGTTGCAAACCGGAAGAATTTCTAACAGTTTGTCTGGAATTATAAAGTCTGTTCCAACTGATTTAACAACCCTTGAACGTATTCCAGCGCATTTTGAATTGTCGCCGTATCTTCCAAATCCACATCAACAAAATGACGCAGAGCCTCAACCTGATTCCACTGACTGCCCGACGCTAACAATTCCAAATAACCGGGAACGAAATCTTTGCCCACTTCCCGATATTTTTGATAACAGGCCAAACTGACCAAAGTGGACGCCGTATATTGGTAGCAGTAGAAAGGTTTGAAGAAGATGTGACCGATGCGTGCCCAGTCATATTGATGGGCGTCGAGGAGTTCCACAGAATCCCCGCAGAGCTTGCGATACAAATCCATCCAGGTGTCGTTGACGAACTGTCGATCGAAACTCCCTTGTTCGGCTCGATCGTGAAGCATCAACTCCAAGCGGCTGATGGTACTTTGTCGGAACAACAAACTAAACTGATCTTCCAATTGTCGAGTAATCAAAGCCCGACGCAATTTCGCATCGTCTCCCGCTTGATTCAACAAATAATCTAACAACAACAACTCATTAAACGTCGAGGCGACCTCTGCCAACACCAGCGGCGGATTGCTGTTGAAATAGGACTGTTGGCGATCGATCCAATCGAAATGCAGCCCGTGACCCATTTCGTGAGCCAACGTAAACAGCGAAGTGTAATCCTCCGTATAGGACATCAACAAATAACTGTGTTTCCCGTGAAAATAGGCGCAGAACGCACCGCCTCGCTTCCCAGGACGCACTTTCGCATCCACCCAATGATTGAGGAAAAATTCTTCCGCCCGTCGCGCGTAGTTCACATCGAACTGTTCCAAAGCGTCCAACAACGTCGTCACCCCGGTTTTGTAATCGATAGGGGGTTGCGATTCCGTCGTCCAAGGAGCGTAAATGTCGCAAATGCGAATTTTTTGACCCAAAGCTTTGGCTTTCAAGCGATAGTAACGCTGGAACAAATCGAAGCGACTTTGGGTCCCGTCCATGATGGCGCGAAAGACGGGTTCGGACACCTCGTCAGCCACGAGTTGCTTGTGCAAAGTGGATTTGTACGATCGCATCTGACTTTCAACGCGATGGTCTTGAGTGACGGCGTTGAGGATGTAACCGTAGAGGGAATTATGTTGTTGGAGAACCCGACGAACCGACTGATAGGCGTTGAGGCGAGTATCGGCGTCGGGGTGAAACAGTAACGCACTCAGTTCCGCTTCCGTAGTGGCGGTTTTCCCGTCGGGGGTGGTGACGGGTTCGTACTCCTGTTCTCCCAGGTGAACTGATCGCAACTTCACGAAGGCTTCTCGTCCCGTTAACATATCGCGGTTGCGGGTTTGTTCGACCTCTTCGGGGAGAGTATGGGGGCGAACTTCCGCAATGCGATCGAGATAATGTCGATAGTTCTCCAGTTCCGGGGCTTGTTGCAGTTGACTGAAGCGAGTTTCCGCGATCGATTGCAGTTCGAGATCGAAAAACAACAGTTGGTTTTCAACCTGCGTCAACGCCTCCATCACCTTATCTTCAAACTGCTGCGCTTTAGTATCGCGGGTGTCGGCGGCGAATTTCAAAGCGGGGAAAGCGTAGAGATAGCCAGATTTCTGATGAATCGATTCCAGTTCCCGCAGACAGTCGGCGATTTGTACCGGGGACAGCTGCGCCACATTCGATCGATACTGTTCCCGAAACGCCGAAGCCCGCTGTTGCAAGCTTCGCAAGTCTTCTTCAAACTGAGGATCGTCAAATCCCGCGTATAAATCCCGCAGATCCCATTCTTGCGTGTCGGAAATTTGCTGAATCGAGGATTGAACCAAGGCGAACTCCTTTTGTGAAACGCGATCCCTTTTATTGTAGAGAACGGGGAAGACGACCGATGATGTGTTCTCATCATCCCCTCACCTCATCATCCCCTCACCTCATCATCCCCTCACCTCATCA
>NZ_JBNGCO010000041.1:0-2580 GCF_049974805.1 Baaleninema sp. | reverse complement strand
CTCATCATCCCCTCACCTCATCATCCCCTCACCTCATCATCCCCTCACCTCATCACCTCATCATCCCCTCACCTCATCACCTCATCATCCCCTCACCTCATCATCCCCTCACCTCATCACCTCATCATCCCCTCACCTCATCACCTCATCAACCCCACAAACGCCCCATTCCCGATACACTGGTACAGCACAAAAGGACTCAAGACTCGATCGAAACAAGCGCGTGAACGACATTCTCCAAGGTCTTAACATCTATCTCGTCGGGATGATGGGAGCGGGGAAAACCACAGTAGGACAACACCTCGCCCATCGACTGGGGTATCGGTTCCTCGACACAGATGCAATAATCGAACAGGCGACGGGAACCACCATCAACGAGATTTTCGCCCAAGACGGCGAACCGACGTTTCGAGACATCGAACATCAAGTTTTAGCGCAAGTGGCGGCGTACCAACATTCTGTCGTCTCCACAGGCGGCGGAATCGTCACCCAACAGAAAAACTGGAGTTACCTGAAATACGGTCTCGTGGTGTGGTTGGACGTTCCCCCCAAAACCCTGTTCGATCGACTCCAAGACGACAGCAGCCGTCCCCTTCTTAAAGAAGCCGATCCCCTGGCGAAGCTGCAACGGCTGTTAGACGAACGGCGATCGAAATACGAACAAGCCGATCTTCACCTGTCCATAGGCGGTAACGAATCGAGCGATCGCATTGTCGATCGCCTCCTCACCGCCATTCCCACTATCTTAAAACCACCAACCGAACCACCCAATGGGTCTCACTCTTAAACAAGTCGTCCCCTGGGGTCGATCGCTCGACGACTATATCCGGATGTTCAACCTCATCAAGGAGGACTTCCACGGACGCATCCTCGACTGCGGCGGAGGTCCATCGAGTTTCAACACCGAAGCCACCCAAGCCGGAACCCGCGTCGTCTCCTGCGACCCCATCTATCAATTTTCCGCCGACGATCTCGACTCCCGCATTCGAGAAACCTACCCCGTGATTCTCGAAGCCCTCGATGACAACCTCGAAAAATTCCTCTGGCGAGACATCACCACCCCCGAACACTTGGGACAAGTGCGTTTAGTAGCCATGCGGCGATTTCTCGAAGATTTCCCCACCGGAAAACAGCAAGGCCGCTATCTCACCGAATCCCTCCCGAACCTCCCATTTCCCCCCGAAACCTTCGATTTAGCCCTCTGCGCCCACCTCCTGTTTACCTATTCCGAACAGTTCGACCTAGAGTTTCACCTACAGGCGATCGAGGAAATGTGTCGCGTCGCCCGAGAAGCCCGAATTTTCCCCCTGATTACTAACTTTGCCGGAGAGATTTCTCCGCACCTGAAACCCGTCATCGAATCCCTAGCAGAACGGGGTTACGGTGTCTGTATCGAAGATGTCAAATACGAATTTCAAAAAGGAGGAAATCAAATGTTGCGCGTCTTTCCTCCCGAGCGTTCCACGGGCTAAGATTCCGGTATACTCGCAATACCGTCAAGCACAACAAAAACCTTTCAATGGAACACGAATATCTCAAAAAAGACGACGCTACCCGAGTTCGCGTTCTCAGTGAAGCCCTCCCCTATATCCAACAGTTCGCCGGACGAACCGTCGTGGTGAAATACGGGGGGGCGGCCATGAAAGACAGTTCCCTCAAAGATAAAGTCGTCCGCGATATCGTTTTTCTCTCCTGCGTCGGATTGCGTCCGGTGGTGGTTCACGGCGGCGGCCCGGAAATCAACACCTGGCTGGGGAAACTGGGCATCGATCCTCAATTTAAAGACGGATTGCGCGTCACCGACGCCCCGACGATGGATGTCGTAGAAATGGTTCTCGTCGGACGAGTCAACAAAGAACTCGTCGCCCTCATCAACGCCGCAGGCGGTTCGGCGGTGGGGCTGTGCGGAAAAGACGGAAACCTGATTCACGCCCGCCCTCAAGGACAAAAAGGAATCGGTTTCGTCGGGGAAGTGGCCTCCGTCAATCCCGCCGTCCTCGAATCCCTAGTATCGGACGGTTACGTTCCCGTGGTCTCCAGCGTCGCCGCCGACGAAACCGGACAGGCGTATAACATCAACGCCGATACCGTCGCCGGAGAAATCGCCGCCGCCCTCAACGCCGAAAAGCTGATTCTGTTGACAGATACACCGGGAATTCTACGGGATTACAAAGATTCTTCGACGTTGCTTCACCAGTTAAACATTCAGCAGGCGAGACAACTCATCGACGATGGTATCGTAGCTGGAGGTATGATTCCGAAAGTAAATTGTTGCGTTCGATCGCTCGCCCAAGGCGTCCACGCCGCCCACATCATCGACGGACGCATCCCTCACGCCCTCCTCTTAGAAATCTTCACCGACTCCGGCATCGGTTCGATGTTAGTCGCCTCGGAGTATACGATGTATCGCTGAGGAAATGATGGGATGATGAGATGATGGTGCGATCGGGATGATGGGATGATGGTGCGATCGGGATGATGGGAAACAAGGAAAACACGATTCCCGGTTCCCTCTCAATTATCAATTATCAAAAATTTTGGGTTTAAAACCCCGCCCTTCTAGGGCGGCTTGACCGTAAA